>DXLD01000139.1:0-3777 GCA_019414935.1 Streptococcus sp. | reverse complement strand
GAAAAAGGGGCAGGAATTACTGCCGTTGCAGCTATCGTAGAGCACAATACATCAGGAATCATTTCTCGTAAATCTGACAATGTAGCTAGTCCAAAAGACTTGGTTGGTAAGAAATACGGAACTTGGAATGACCCAACGGAACTTGCTATGTTGAAAACCTTAGTAGAATCACAAGGTGGAGACTTTGAGAAGGTAGAAAAAGTACCAAATAATGACTCAAACTCTATCACACCAATCGCTAATGGTGTCTTTGATACTGCTTGGATCTACTACGGTTGGGATGGTATCCTTGCAAAATCTCAAGGTGTAGATGCTAACTTCATGTATTTGAAAGACTACGTTAAGGAATTTGACTACTACTCACCAGTTATCATCGCCAACAACGACTACCTCAAAGACAACAAAGAAGAAGCACGTAAAGTCATCCAAGCTATCAAAAAAGGCTACCAATACGCTATGGAACATCCAGAAGAAGCTGCAGATATCCTCATCAAGAATGCGCCTGAACTCAAGGAAAAACGTGACTTTGTCATCGAATCTCAAAAATACTTGTCAAAAGAATACGCAAGCGACAAGGGAAAATGGGGTCAATTTGACGCAGCTCGCTGGAATGCCTTCTACAAATGGGATAAAGAAAATGGTATCCTTAAAGAAGACTTGACAGACAAAGGCTTCACTAACGAATTTGTGAAATAATGACAGAGATTAGACTAGAACACGTCAGTTATGCTTATGGTCAGGAGAAAATTTTAGAGGATATCAACCTGCAGGTGACTTCAGGTGAAGTGGTTTCTATCCTAGGCCCAAGTGGTGTAGGAAAGACCACCCTCTTTAATCTAATAGCTGGGATTTTAGAAGTTCAGTCAGGGAGAATTGTCCTTGATGGTGAAGAAAATCCTAAGGGGCGCGTGAGTTATATGTTGCAAAAGGACTTGCTCTTGGAGCACAAAACAGTTCTTGGTAATATCATTCTGCCCCTCTTGATTCAAAAAGTGGATAAGGCAGAAGCTATTGCTCGCGCAGATGAAATTCTTGCTACCTTCCAGTTGACAGCTGTAAGGAACAAGTATCCTCATGAACTTAGTGGCGGGATGCGCCAGCGTGTAGCCTTGCTCCGAACCTACCTTTTCGGGCACAAGCTCTTTCTCTTGGATGAGGCCTTTAGCGCCTTGGATGAGATGACCAAGATGGAACTCCACGCTTGGTATCTTGAGATTCACAAGCAGTTGCAGTTAACAACCTTGATTATCACGCACAGTATCGAGGAGGCCCTCAGTCTCAGCGACCGCATCTATATCTTGAAAAATCGCCCTGGGCAGATTGTTTCAGAAATTAAACTAGATTGGTCTGAAGATGAGGACAAAGAAGTTCAAAAGATTGCCTACAAACGTCAAATCTTGGCAGAATTAGGTTTAGATAAGTAGAAAAATAGGGAGTTGGTGAAGATTATCCTTTACCAGCGCCCTTTTTCTTTTAAAAATGAGAAAATTTCGGTATAATAGTCAAAGATAGTCAAGGTTTAAAGAGAGAGGTGGGTTTGTAATGAGATTTAAAAATACATCGGATCATATTGAGGCCTACATCAAGGCGATTTTAGATCAATCTGGAATTGTGGAGTTGCAACGGAGTCAGTTAGCAGATACTTTTCAGGTTGTTCCTAGTCAGATCAACTATGTGATTAAGACACGCTTTACGGAAAGTAGAGGCTATTTGGTTGAAAGTAAGCGTGGTGGCGGAGGCTACATTCGTATAGGACGGATTGAGTTTTCTAGTCATCACGAAATGCTCAGAGAGTTGCTTTATTCGATTGGTGAGCGGGTCAGTCAAGAAATTTATGAGGATATTCTACAGCTTTTGGTTGAGCAGGAATTGATGACCAAGCAGGAGATGAATTTGCTAGTATCAGTAGCTTTGGATCGCGTTCTAGGAGAAGAAGCTCCAGTTGTTCGTGCAAATATGCTAAGACAGGTCATACAAGAGGTAGATAGAAAAGGGAAGTAAGATGAACTATTCAAAAGCATTGAATGAATGTATTGAAAGTGCCTACATGGTTGCTGGCCATTTTGGAGCTCGTTACCTAGAGTCTTGGCACTTGTTGATTGCCATGTCCAATCACAGTTATAGTGTGGCAGGGGCGACTTTAAATGATTATCCATATGAGATAGACCGTTTAGAAGAGGTGGCTTTGGAACTGACTGAAACGGACTATAGCCAGGATGAAACCTTTACGGAATTGCCGTTCTCCCATCGTTTACAGGTTCTTTTTGACGAAGCAGAGTATGTAGCGTCAGTGGTCCATACTAAGGTGCTAGGGACAGAGCACCTCCTTTATGCGATTTTGCATGATGGCAATGCCTTGGCGACTCGTATCTTGGAGAGGGCTGGTTTTTCTTATGAAGACAAGAAAGATCAGGTCAAGATTGCTGCCCTACGTCGAAATCTAGAAGAACGTGCAGGCTGGACTCGTGAAGAACTCAAGGCTCTACGCCAACGCCATCGGACAGTAGCTGACAAGCAAAATTCTATGGCTAATATGATGGGCATGCCACAGACTCCGAGTGGTGGTCTCGAGGATTATACGCATGATTTGACAGAGCAAGCGCGGTCAGGCAAGTTAGAACCAGTCATCGGTCGGGACAAGGAAATCTCGCGTATGATTCAAATCTTGAGCCGTAAAACCAAGAATAATCCTGTCTTGGTTGGAGATGCTGGTGTCGGGAAAACAGCCTTGGCGCTTGGGCTAGCTCAGCGTATTGCTAGTGGTGATGTGCCTACGGAAATGGCTAAGATGCGCGTGTTAGAGCTTGATTTGATGAATGTCGTTGCGGGGACACGTTTCCGTGGAGATTTTGAAGAACGTATGAACAATATCATCAAGGATATTGAAGCAGATGGTCAAGTCATCCTCTTTATCGATGAACTCCACACTATCATGGGTTCTGGGAGTGGAATTGATTCGACTCTGGATGCGGCCAATATCTTGAAGCCAGCCTTGGCGCGTGGAACTTTGAGAACGGTTGGTGCGACCACTCAGGAAGAATACCAAAAACACATCGAAAAAGATGCGGCCCTTTCTCGTCGATTCGCCAAAGTGACGATTGAAGAGCCAAGCGTGGCAGACAGCATGACCATTTTACAAGGCTTGAAGGCGACTTATGAGAAACATCACCGTGTGCAAATCACAGATGAAGCGGTTGAAACAGCCGTTAAGATGGCTCATCGTTACTTAACTAGTCGTCACTTGCCAGACTCTGCTATCGACCTCTTGGATGAGGCAGCAGCAACAGTGCAAAATAAGGCAAAACATGTAAAAGCAGACGATTCAGGTTTGAGTCCAGCTGACAAGGCCTTGATGGATGGCAAGTGGAAACAGGCAGCCCAGCTAATCGCAAAAGAAGAGGAAGTGCCTGTCTATAAAGACTTGGTGACAGAGTCTGATATTTTGACTACCTTGAGTCGCTTGTCAGGCATCCCAGTCCAAAAACTCACCCAAACAGATGCTAAGAAATACCTTAACTTGGAAGCTGAATTGCATAAACGTGTCATCGGGCAAGATCAAGCTGTTTCAAGCATTAGCCGTGCCATTCGCCGCAATCAGTCTGGTATTCGTAGTCACAAGCGTCCGATTGGTTCCTTTATGTTCTTAGGGCCTACAGGTGTCGGTAAGACCGAATTGGCCAAGGCTCTGGCAGAAGTTCTTTTTGATGACGAATCAGCCCTTATCCGCTTTGATATGAGTGAGTATATGGAGAAATTCGCAGCCAGTCGTCTCAACGG
>DXLD01000138.1:0-3820 GCA_019414935.1 Streptococcus sp. | reverse complement strand
AGTGGAGAAGGGCATGGCCCATATTTCCAATACCCACCAACATGACATTGGTGATGGAGTTGTCGTTGAGCAAATCGGCAAAAAACGTCATCAGTTTTTTGACATCATAGCCAAAACCACGACGACCTAGTTCACCAAAATAGGAAAAATCACGACGAACTGTCGCTGAATCAATACCGATAGCCTCTGCAATTTGTTTAGAGTTGGCACGTTCAATCTTTTCTGCATGAAATCTTTTAAAAATTCGATAGTAGAGAGAGAGTCTTTTTGCTGTAGCTTTCGGAATAGCAGACTGTTTATCTTTCACAAAATCACAACCTTTCTATTCTTCTATTTTATAGAAACATTGTGAAAAAATCAACAAAAATAAGAAAAAACTAAGAAAAATCTTAGTTTTGATGTAAAAAATCTGCATGTGATAGAAAACGGTAGAGGTCTCCGACCAGTCCTTGGTAAACTTCCCGCCCTTTAAAGGTCAAAGAAGTTACATAAAGTGTATCTGGCAGAGTCACACATCCTGACAGAGCAAGCATGAGAGCCTCGTAATCCTCATACTTGAGAGTGCGCTCTACATGATAGCTGTCCTTATAGGTCAGTTCAAACATATGGGACCTATCTTTCCGATTTTGTAAAGACACCACGTTCTACCAAGCTATCCATGAGGAAATAGAATTTTTCCTGATGAATGTGGTGGTCTTCTGATTTGAAAATATCAACTATACGTAGCCCAAACTTGTCAGTGATATTGATTTTAGCCCCTGTCAGTTCCTTGTTAATAATGATTTTCAGTTGGAATCCTTCACCGCTGTTTGGCACTTTTTCCAAAAGGCGAGTCAGTTCATAGTTACCAACCTTAGTCTCAAAAAAGGTGTTGTCTTTGAGGGTGAATTTTTTTACAGAAGGGCTAAGAGTGTAGTCGTAACGACAATTTTTTAACTGAATGGTTTTTTCAAATGCCATATGGCTAACCTCCGATAATTTCTTTTAAGGTTTTTGCGAGGGTTTGTAGGTCTTCAACAGTATTTTGTGGTGAGAGACTGATACGAACGGATTCCTTCAAGCGTTCTGAATTTGCCCCGTACATGGCTTCAAGAACATGGCTGGATTGTACAATGCCTGCAGTGCAGGCTGAGCCAGTAGAGATTGAAATGCCAGCCAAATCTAGACGAAGGAGTAAGAGGTCATTTTTCTGGCTAGGAAATCCAATATTGAGAACATAAGGGAGATGGTGTTCGCCTCTATTCAGGTAATACTGAACTCCCTCTAGCTCTGCAAGAAAGGCAGTTTCTAGATTTTGTATATGTTTAAAATTGTCTTCTTGCTTTTCTAGGTCCTCTTTTAGGGCTGCAACCATGCCCACGATGGCAGCTAAATTTTCAGTTCCTGCACGTTTTTTCTGTTCTTGGTCACCACCATGTAGATAGGAATCAAAATCCATGCTAGAAGCGTAGAGAAAACCGATTCCCTTTGGACCATGAAATTTATGGGCAGAAGCAGTGAGAAAATCAATTCCCAATTCTTCTGGGTGAATAGGGATTTTACCAATAGCCTGAACTGCATCGACATGATAGGCGGCTGGGTGTTGCTTGAGTATTTGGCCAATTTCAGCAATGGGCAGCAGGTTTCCTGTCTCATTATTGGCAAACATGGTAGAAACCAAAATCGTATCGTCACGTAAAGCTTTCTGAATTTGTTGGGCTGTGATTTCTTGATTTTCCGGATGGATAATGGTTGCTTCAAACCCAAAGTGTTGAACCAAGTAATCAATGGTTTCAAGAACGGCATGGTGCTCAATGGCAGTTGTGATGATATGTTTTCCTTGCTCTTGGTGACGAAGGCAGTAACCAATGATAGCAGTATTGTTGCCTTCAGTCCCACCAGAAGTGAAAAAGATATGTTGAGGTTTTGTCTCTAGTAATTGAGCTAGTTCCTGACGGGCTTCACGCAAAAGTTTGCCAGCTTGACGACCATGACCATGGATACTAGATGGATTGCCATGGGTTTCTTGCATAACCTTGGTCATCGCTGAAATAGCAACTGCTGACATGGGAGTCGTTGCAGCATTGTCCAAATAAATCAAAGAATCACCTTATTTCTTTTTGTTGTAGGCAAAGAGTGGGCTGACTGGTTTTCTTTCGTGGATACGGACGATGGCATCACCAATTAACTCACTAGCAGTGATGTAGCATACGTTTTTAGGAGTTTTTTCTTTTGTTGCTACTGAATCAGTCACAAGAATTTCTTTAATATTAGTATTGTCAAGAAGTTCAGCAGCTCCTTCGACGAAGAGGCCGTGGCTAGAAACAGCATAAATTTCTGTAGCCCCTTCACGTTCAACGATTTTAGCAGCTTCAGAGAAGGTACGTCCTGTATTTAAAATATCGTCAATCAAGATAGCTTTCTTACCTTCAACATCACCGATAATATAACCTTCGTTGCGAGTTGCATCATCTTGAGGGTAGTCGATAATGGCGATAGGAGCATCAAGGTATTCAGCCAAGCTACGAGCACGTTTTACACCTGAATTTTTAGGGCTAACGACAACAACATCTGAACCAAGTAGGCCCTTATCGCAGTAATGTTTTGCAAATAGGGGAACTGTGAAGAGGTTATCAACAGGAATATCAAAGAAGCCTTGAACCTGAACAGCATGCAAATCAAGTGTAAGGATACGGTCAACACCAGCCTTAACCAGCATATTAGCAACTAGTTTTGCTGTGAGTGGCTCACGTGGTGAAGCAATGCGGTCTTGACGTGCATAGCCAAAATATGGAAGAACAACGTTGATACTGTGGGCACTTGCGCGCACACAAGCGTCGACCATGATTAACAATTCCATTAGGTGGTTGTTAACAGGGAAACTTGTTGATTGGATAATGTAAACATCATAACCACGGACACTTTCTTCGATATTCACTTGGATCTCTCCGTCAGAAAATTGACGTGATGACAGTTTTCCGAGTGGAATACCAACAGCATCCGAAATTTTTTGAGCAATCTCTTGGTTAGAGTTGAGTGCGAAAAGTTTCATATTTTTTCTATCTGACATTATAGACCGTCCTCTGTAAACTTTATAAATCCCAGTGATATTTGTCTTGCATATATGAACTAGGATTTGTGTATTTTTATCTTTTCTATTTTACCAAAAAATGGAGATTATTTCAGCTATTTTTCATGCTTTTGACAAATCGAACCAATTTTGAAGGAGCTTTTTGGTAGGAAATCTGATTATCCTCTAAAAATTGTTGGAAATCCTGTTTGCCTTGCTCGTGATTTTCCACTTCAAGCTCTAATTCGTAATCTGTAATATCAAAGTACTGACTCTCATCCAGCGCCATAAGACCAATAGCTGTTTGCATTTCATAGCGAAGCGTTGTTAGACAACCGAGCACCTGCCAATCACTAGTTTGGATACCATGTTTAGACAATTCATCCAGTACTAGACCTTGAGGAAGTTCTTGCTTAGCCAGATAGTACTCAGCATCTTTTAGTTGCAATTTTTGATTGTATTCCATGTTTCCAACGCTTTGTGGGACTTTGAGTGTCAATTCTGCCCAGTCTTCAAAGGTTCGAATGCGCATAGCGACTCTCTTTTCTCGCAGCTCAAAATCAGGCGTGTCAATGTAGTAATTTTTTTGAAGAACAGGTGTGACATCTGTGAACTGGTCTTTTAGACGATTGTATTCATCTTTTTTCAAGAGTGTTTTCAATTCAATTTCTAAATGTTTCATTTTTCTTACCTTTTCTTTATCGTTGAAAGCGGATTTATGGTATAATAAGCATTGTATTTATTGTATATGAATCTGGAGAAAAAATCAAA
>DXLD01000137.1:0-3842 GCA_019414935.1 Streptococcus sp. | reverse complement strand
GCAAAACCACGAATGTTAAAGTTACGCGAATTGATATCTGGCAACTCACGACGACGCTTGAAGAGGGTCTCTACATAGCCCTTATCACGCGCCTCACGCACCACTTCATCCATGTAATTTTTAATACCTGGGAAGCGTTCAAAGTAGGTATCAATGTAAGCCTTGGCCTCCTTACGGCTAATACCCAAATTATTAGACAAACCAAAATCTGAAATCCCGTAAACCACTCCAAAGTTAACAGCCTTGGCATTGCGACGGTCGTTTGCAGTCACATCCTCAGGACGCTCAATGCCAAAGACCCGCATAGCTGTCGAAGTATGGATATCTGCCCCCTCTTGGAAGGCCTTAATTAAGTGTTCATCCTTAGAAATATGCGCCAAAACGCGCAATTCAATCTGTGAATAGTCCGAGCTGAGAAGGACACTATCCTCCCACTCAGGTACAAAAGCCTTCCGAATGAGACGGCCTTGTTCCAAACGCACAGGAATATTTTGCAAGTTTGGATCCACACTAGACAAACGCCCAGTCTGGGTCAAATCCTGAACATAGCGAGTATGAATCTTGCCATCAGACAAAATCCAGTCCTGCAAACCAATCACATAAGTCGATTGAATCTTGGCAATCTGACGGTAGTCTAGTATTTTCTTAACAATCGGTGCAATAGGAGCCAGGCGCTCCAAGACATCCACCGCTGTCGAGTATCCAGTCTTGGTTTTCTTAGTGTATTCTAGAGGTAACCCCAATTTTTCAAAGAGAAGTACCCCCAACTGCTTAGGCGAGTTGATATTAAACTCCTCACCAGCCAGCTCGTAAATCTCCTGAGTGAGTTTTTCAATGACAAGCTCATTTTCAGTCTGCATCTCAAGCAAGGTCTCTTTCTCGACCGTAATCCCAGCAATTTCCATCTTGGCAAGGACAAAAGCAAGAGGCTGCTCCATATCATAAAGAAGCTCTAATTGCCCATTTTCGCTCAGTTTTTCAAACAAAACAGGCTCTGTTTCGACCAAAACAGCAAGCTTACGAGCCAAGTGTTCCAAGAATTTCTCGCGTTCAGGAAGGGCCTTCTTGACACCCTTACCGTAGAAAGTTTCATCATCAACCAAGTAAGTTTGACCGTAAAGACTCGCAATGGTCGCAATTTCATTGTCCTCCACAGTCGAAAGGAGGTATTTAGCCAAGCGACTGTCAAAAGCAGGCGCCTGCAAATCCACACCAAAACGATGCAAGAGAACTTTAGCCTTCTTAAAGTCATAAACTCTCAGAGATGTTTTTTCTAAAAAGTCCTTGAAAATAGGCTCTTGCAAAAGCTCAAGCTTGTCTGTGGCATAGAGCTTATCCCCACAAGACCAGGCAAAACCAACCAAATCAGCCGTATGGTAATTCTCACCAAAAAGTTCAAAGTGGAAGATAGAGTCGGCACTCAGCATGTCTTGACTAACTTGGTCAACGATAGCAAAGTCCAAACTCTCAGCCACATCAGCTGACGACACATTTAAATCCTGCTTGAGCTGTTTGAAGCCCATCTCATCGTAGAATTTCCCAAGATTTTCCACATCTGGACCACTATAGACCAAATCCTCCAAACCAATCTCAATCGGTGCCTTGGTATCAATGGTCGCTAGTGTTTTAGACAAAAAGGCCTGTTCCTTATCATTGATAAGATTTTCCTTCATCTTAGAAGCCTTCATCCCATCGATATTCTCATAAATCCCCTCGAGTGAGCCATGCTCCAGCAAGAGTTTGATACCCGTCTTTTCGCCAATCTTGGTCACCCCAGGGATATTATCCGACTTATCTCCCATGAGCGCCTTGAGATCGATAAACTGAGTCGGTGTAATGCCCATCTTTTCCATAAGATATTCTGGCGTAAAGGCCTCAAACTCAGCCACACCTTTTTTGGAAATTTCAACCACCGTATGCTCATCCGTCAGCTGAATCAAGTCCTTGTCCCCACTGACAATGGTAATATCAAAACCATTTTGCTCAGCTAGCTTATCCAGCGTCCCAATGATGTCATCCGCTTCATACTGAGCCAACTCATAGTGACGAATCCCCATATGATCCAGCAATTCACGAATGAAAGGAAATTGCTCACGAAACTCATCAGGAGTCTTAGCCCGACCACCCTTATAGTCCGCATACATCTCTGTACGGAAGGTCGTCTTTCCCGCATCAAAAGCCACCAAAATATGACTGGGCTCAACCCGTTCCAACAAATGACTCAACATCAATTGAAAGCCATAAATCGCATTGGTATGCAAACCAGCCGCATTCTTAAAACGGTCCAAATGCTGATAGAGCGCAAAAAACGCCCGAAAAGCTACAGAAGACCCATCAATCAATAATAATTTTTTCTTATCCATACACCCATTATAAAGGAAAGCACCAAAAAATACCATTGGGAAGAGCCAGACCGAGTATTTTTCATACTTTTTCCGAATAAATAGATAGAGCCAGATAATCTAGTAAATCTAGATTTAAAAATGTGCTATAATGAAAGGAGAGAAAGAATATGACTGTACGTCATCCGGGCATCAGCCCGACCAATGACTTAGTTGCTAAGAAAATCTTTAGCAATCCAGAAATCACTTGTCAATTTATCCGCGATATGCTGGATTTACCAGCAAAAAATGTGACCATTTTGGAGGGAAGCAATATTCACGTATTACCCTCCATGCTTTATTCAGCGCAAGATTTCTATACTAGTATAGACGTCTTAGCGGAGTTGGACAATGGCACCCAAGTTATCATTGAGATTCAAGTGCATCATCAGAATTTTTTCATCAATCGCCTGTGGGCTTACCTTTGCAGTCAGGTCAATCAAAACCTTGAAAAAATTCGCCAACGAGAAGGTGATACACACCAGAGTTATAAACATATCGCCCCTGTTTATGCCATTGCAATTGTGGATAGTAATTACTTCTCAGATGACTTGGCTTTTCATAGCTTTAGCATGCGCGAGAATACGACAGGTGAGATTTTAACCATCACCAATAATGGACAAGAAAACCATCTGGTCAAGATGGCATTCTTAGAACTAAAAAAATACAGAGAAACCAGCAAAGATAGCATTCGCCAACCATGGTTGGAGTTTTTCGGTAACAAACCTTTTACTCAAGAACCCGAGCGAGCCATCAGCCAGGCAGACCAACTGCTAGACTACAAGAGCTGGTCTGAGGAGGACAGGAAAATGTTTAGTCAACTACGTATGCGAGAAGAACAAGCCTTGTTAGCACAGGACTATGCCTTGGAACAAGCTGAAGAAAAAGGACTGAAAAAAGGATTAGTAAATCTCGTTCGCCAGCATCTTTTAACCGCTGAGGTTGCCAGCCAGCAATTAGGCATGACGGTCGCTGAGTTTGAAGAACTATTGAAAGACCATTGTAAATAAGATTAAAAAAATACAAAGAAACCAGCAAAGACGAGGTTCGTAAACCATGGTTGGAGTTTTTCGGGAACAAACCCTTTACCCAGCAACCTGAGCGAGCCATCAGTCAAGCAGACCAACTGCTAGACTACAAGAGCTTCTTTGGGTTTACGACACGAGAAATTTGATGATTTTTCTTTACTAGAGGAGTCTCAGCGACCATCATTTTCAAGCACTGATAGCACTTGAAACGACGCTTTTTAAGTAGATTTCTAGTAGACATACCAGTCGTTTCAAGGTAAGGAATCTTAGACGGTTTTTGAAAGTCATATTTCTTCATTTGGATTCCACAGTTAGGGCAAAGTGGAGCCTCATAATCCAGTTTAGCAATGATTTCTTTGTGGGAATCCCTATTGATGATAGGTAAATTCGCAAACTAAGTTCCACCGCTAGTAGAAGTGGAAGTTAGTCTGAT
>DXLD01000136.1:0-3851 GCA_019414935.1 Streptococcus sp. | reverse complement strand
TAACCATAGACCACACCACTTACGATTGCTCCTACCAAGACAGAAACGAGGTAAAGAAGGGCATTTGAAGTAAGGGCGATAACGAAGATTCCTCCGTGTGGTGCCATGAGTTTGATACCAGTAAGACCAACGAGTCCACCTGCTACTGCTGAACCAAGGATGAAGCTTGGAATCGCACGAGCTGGGTCAGCTGCACCAAATGGAATTGCTCCCTCGGTGATAAATGACAAGCCCATGATAATATTTGTCAAACCAGAGTTACGTTCTTCTTTGGTAAATTTATCTTTGAAAAGAAGAGTTGCGACAAAGATGGCAAGTGGTGGCACCATTCCTCCAGCCATAACCGCTGCCATGGCTACGGAACCACCTGAAGAAACAGTCGCTGCAAGCGTACCTGTACCAAAGACATAAGCCGCTTTGTTGACTGGTCCCCCCATGTCAACAGCCATCATTCCACCAAGGACGATACCAAGAAGGACAGCTGAACCTCCTCCAAGACCGCCTAGGAAGTCATTCATAGCAGTATTGATTGCTGCCATCGGGATATTCACAGCTAACATGACAAATCCAGTCAAGATTGTTCCAAGAAGTGGCAAGAGAAGGATTGATTTAGCACCTTCAAGTGAACGAGGAACTTTAACGTGTTTCTTAATAACAAGAACCAAAGCACCAGCGATAAATCCACCAACAAGGGCACCTAGGAAACCAGATGAGACACCTGCAAGAGTTGAAGTTGCTTCACCACCTGCAGCATAAGGGATTTTACCAAAGGCAAAACCTTCTTTGGCAATAGCACCAGCCACAAAACCAGCAACCAAACCTGGTTTTTCAGCAATAGAGTAGGCAACATAACCTGCAAAGACTGGAAGCATCAAACCAAAGGCAGCTCCACCAATTTTCATGAACATAGAAGCTAGCTCATGGTAGGAACCAAGATTACCAAGGTTTTCATTTGGCACACCCAAAGCACCGTCAATCAAGAATGCAAGGGCAATCATGATACCACCGCCAATAACAAATGGCAACATTTGCGATACACCACTCATCAAGTGTTTGTAGAAGGCACCACCAAGGCTTTGTTTTTCGTTGCTTGCTGTTGCAGCTTTTGTACCATTAGCGGCACGGTAGACTTCAGCATCTCCTGAAAGAGCCAAGTTAATTAACTCTTCTGTCTTACGGATACCGTCAGCAACTGGACGATTGATCAATGGTTTGCCATCGAAACGATCCATTTCTACAGCCTTGTCTGCTGCGATGATAACCGCTTTAGCCTTGCGGATATCCTCAGTAGTTAGTTGGTTTCCAACACCGCTAGCTCCGTTTGTTTCAACCTTGATGCCAACCCCCATTTCAGCAGCCACTTTTTGAAGGGCTTCTTGAGCCATGTAAGTGTGGGCGATACCTGTTGTACAAGCTGTAACAGCTACGATAAAATCACCAGTTTCATTGGCAGGCGCTTGAACAGGTTCCTCAGTTTTTTCTGAAGCTTGGTCAAAAAGTTCGATAACTTGGTCAGCTGATGTTGCTTGACGAAGTTTGTCTGCAAAACCGTCCTTCATCAAGTATTGAGACAATTCTGCCAAGGATGCCAAGTGAGTATCATTGGCACCTTCTGGAGCTGCAATCATAAAGAAGAGGTCAGTTGCTTGTCCATCCAAGCTCTCGTAGTCAACACCCTTGTTTGACTTAGCAAAGAGAACAGTCGCTTCTTTGACAGCAGCATTTTTGCTGTGAGGCATTGCGATTCCGTCACCCAGACCAGTAGAAGTCAAAGCTTCACGCGCCAAAATGCCTTCTTTAAAGGTTTCAAAATCTGTTACATAACCGTGGTCTGTCAAACTTTTAATCATCTCGTCGATGACAGCTGTTTTTTCAGTTGCCTGCAAATCCAGCAACATGACATCTTTTCTCAATAGGTCTTGAATTCTCATCGTTTTTCTACCTCAACTTTTTCATATGTTTCTTTAATAAATTCCGCCGTTGCCAAGTCATCCGAGAAGGTGGTTGCTGTTCCACAAGCCACTCCCCATTTAAAGGCTTCTACTGCGTCTTTTGATTTGACAAATTCACCTGTAAATCCAGCTACCATAGAGTCACCAGCTCCAACTGAATTTTTGACTGTTCCTTTGATTGGTTTTGCGAAGTAAGCTCCCTCAGATGTGACAAGAAGGGCACCGTCACCAGCCATAGAGATAATGACGTTTTGAGCACCTTTAGCCAGTAACTCACGAGCGTATTTCTCAATTTCATCTAAACTTTCGAGTTTAACCCCAAAAATCGCTCCAAGTTCATGATTGTTTGGTTTGACCAAAAGTGGCTGGTAGTCCAAACTATCAATCAAGGTCTGTCCTTCAAAGTCACAAACCACTTGCGCACCCGTCTGGCGCGTCAAGGCAATAAGATCCTTGTAGATAACATTTCCTAAGTTCTTAGCACTTGAACCAGCAAACACGACCGTATTATCTGCAGTCAGACTCGATAAAATAGCTTTCAACTCTTCAAGTTTCGCTGGTTCAACACTAGGACCCGTTCCGTTGATTTCTGTTTCTTGGTCTGCTTTAATCTTGACATTAATGCGAGTATCTTCTGCCACTTGAACAAAACGTGTCTCGATTTCTTCATCAGCCAGAGTATCTGTGATAAATTTACCAGTAAAACCTCCGATAAATCCAGTAGCCGTATTGGGAATATTCAAGCGTTTCAAGACACGACTGACATTAATTCCTTTCCCCCCAGCAAACTTATCATCACTGTCCATACGATTGACACTACCAACTTGGACTTGCTCCAAGCGAACGATATAGTCAATAGACGGATTGAGTGTGACTGTATATATCATACCTCTATTACCTCCGTTTTTTCTTTTATTGTCTGCAAGAGCTCATGCCCTTGACTTGTGATAACGATAGCTCGTTTGAGGGGTGCTACCTTGGCAAAGCAAGTTTGTCCAATCTTAGACGAATCCACCAGGACATAGGTCTGTTTAGCATTCTCCAAAATAGCACGCTTAACAGCTCCCTCCTCCATATCAGGAGTCGTATAATAACCATCGTCCACACCATTCATCCCGATAAAGGCACGGTCAAAGTGCAATTGGTTAATCTGGTTAAGAGCAACGCCCCCGATGCTCGCATCTGTCGCCATCTTGACACTTCCTCCAACCATGACCGTTGGAATCTGCTTTTCAACCAACTGAGCGGCATGGTGAATCGAATTGGTCACAACTGTAACATTCTTATTGACCAATTCATGAATCAAAAAAGCAGTTGTTGTTCCAGCATCGATAAATATGACATCTTGTTCCTTGATGAGAGAGGCTGCTTTCTGAGCCAGCAACTTCTTTTCTTGAAGGTTTTTGACAGATTTTTCTTGAATGGTTTCTTCTTCCTGCAAGGAGTGGGGTAATTCTGCTCCACCATGCACGCGACGAAGCTTGTTTTCCGCTTCCAACTCATCCAAATCTCTTCGAACCGTTGATTCTGACGTTTCTAGCAAACTAACTAATTTTTCTAGAGAAACTACATGATGTTGATTTAACTCCTCTAAAATCAGTTGTTTACGCTCTGTTTTTAACACTGAATCACCTCCTGTTATCGTTTACACTATTCATTCTATCACACTTTATTCCAAAGTCAAGCGTTTTTTATCATTTTCTTTCAAATTCTATCATTTCTCTTATTTCCAGAATTTTTATTGCAAGATAGGAGCCTTTATGGTAGACTATTTGAGTAAGTATTGGAAGATTACTCAAGAGGCTTAAGAGGCCGTGTTGGAAACGCGGTAGGCGTGTAACAGCGTGCGTGGGTTCGAATCCCATGTCTTCCGTTTATTTTAAAAAAGATACCCAAGAA
>DXLD01000135.1:0-3859 GCA_019414935.1 Streptococcus sp. | reverse complement strand
GACCCTCGAAATACCAGCTTTGGGCGTCATCTTGCTGAGAAGGGCATTAACTCCAGGAATCAAGGCACCGGTTCCCAAGCCAAAGATAAAACGATAGAGTCCTAGTTGAAGGGGGCTAGAAGCATTAGCACAGAGGAGATAGATGATGACTGAATAAAACTGGGCTACAACCAAGAGGCGATGATTACCCACCTTGTCACCTAGCTTGCCCATGATTCCTACACTCATCATGCTGGAAAAGCCCATACTGGATACAATCAAACCTGACACAAAGAGAAGATTCTCTGTCTGGCCTAAGTCGCGCACATAAAGTGCTAAAATAGGGCCAATCGATTGGGCTGAAAATTGGATGACAAAACTGGTCAGAAAGAGATTGACCAAGAGATAGGGATATTTAACTGATGTAAATAATTCCTTTGTTGGGATGGCTTTTTCTTTTGCTACTGGTTGAAAATCTTCCCTGATAAAGAAAATAGTCAAAACAGCGGCTAAGAAGAGAAAACTACCAACCAGTAAAAAGACAGTACGAATGCCAAATAATTCTGCGATAAAGCCACCGATAAAAGGACCAGTTAAAGTACCTGCTACTACTCCTGTAGACAAAGTCCCGAGAGCAGAGCCTGATTTCTCCTTGGGAACCTGACTGGCTATCAAGGCTGTGGCATTAGGAACAAAACCTGCAAATACACCATTCAGTAAACGCAGAAAGATTAACCAATAAATATTGGGGACAAAAGCCAAGCCTCCCATAGTAATGGTCATGGCCATCCCAGCCCGAATCATCATGGGTTTTCGACCGTATTTATCAGCAAGGATACCCCAGATAGGAGAGAAAAGTGCCGCAGAAATGGCAGAGACAGAAATAGCTAAACCTGCATAAAAAGCAGCTTGATCACTCCCTACACCTAGATTTTCCACAAAGATGGGCATAAAAGGCACAACTAAGGAAATACTGGCTCCTGTCAGAAAATTACCAAACCAGGCAATGCGCAGATTATCCTTCCAGTTAATCTCTGTCATCTTGCTTACCTCCCTCAAGAAGGGTAAGCACCTGAGTTAGAAGCTGATCCTGATTGCCATTGTTATCTAGAACATAACTGGCCAAATCTTTCTTTTTTTCTAAAGGCCACTGGGCTGCCAGACGAAACTCAGCTTCATCTTTGGACAAGTGGTCCCTTTTCATTAAGCGTTCTACTTGGACATCTCGGTCCACATAGACCAACCAAGTCTCATCAAACCAAGAGACGTAGTCCTGCTCAAAAAGTAGGGGAATATCCATGAAGAAAATCTCTTCTGTCTGAGCCAATTGGTCTCTTAATGTAGCTAGTTCCTCACGGATAATCTCTCCTTGAGTTATCCTAGACCATTCCCGTTCCTCAGGATTTGAAAAGATGAGACTAGCTAGGAGAGGGCGATTAAGTTCTCCGTTTTCAAGGATGATTTCTTGCCCAAAATGCTGGACTAGAGCCTGAAATAGACGACCACCAGGTTTCTGTAGTTGGTGAACAAGAGCGTCAGCATCCACTACTTGAAAACCTTGCTTTCTTAGAAAATTTGTCACAGTTGACTTACCAGAGGCAATTCCCCCTGTGATTCCAATGATTTTTCCCATCAGTTCCTCCTTTGGCACTGAGGACAAAAATGGGTGCCTCGTCCGCCTAGTTGGATTTTCTCAATGATGGTGCCGCAACGGGAACATGCTTGTCCAGTCTTATCATAGACCTGATGGAAGTCCTGCATGGTTCCGTCTTCTCCAAAGGCATTGGTATAGGTCCGAATGGTGGAACCACCTTTTTCAACAGCCTGTCCCAAAACAGCAATGGTCTGGTCATGAATGGCAGTCGCTTCTTCTGCTGTCAAAGTCTGGGAAGGTCTAGCTGGATAAACCTGAGCTCGCCAGAGAACCTCATCCACATAGATATTACCAAGGCCAGCTACCAAAGTCTGGTCTAGGAGATGGGATTTGATAGGCTTTTTTGACTTGGCTAGAGCATCTTGAAAGACTTGCACATCAAAGTCTGACTCTTTTGGCTCAGGACCTAGTTTTTTAGAAATAAAGTAGGCATCCAAAAGGTCAGGAGACAAGAGTTCCATAGTACCAAACTTGCGTACATCCTCATAAACAAGTGTCCCACCGTCCTCAAACTGGAAGAAAACATGGGCATGCTTGCGTTCAGGTACTTGGTCTGGATAGTAAAAATACTTGCCCTCCATCCGCAGATGGGAAATCAAGACCTTGTCTGTCAGGTAGAAAAGTAAATATTTTCCACGACGTCCCATTGACTCAACAACTTGACCAGCCACTTCCTTTTGAAACTCGTCCAAATCTGTCTTAATCATCTTGGGATAGCGAATTTCTATACTCGAAATCTTCTTTCTCAAAATCAATTTTTCTAAGCCACGACGAACCGTTTCAACCTCAGGTAATTCAGGCATAAGTCCTCCTTCTGTAAAAACAAGAAGCAGGCATGAGCCCACCTCTACTTAGTATTCTTTTTCATTATAGCCAAAGTCAGCCAAATCTAGCTTTTTATCGCGCCAGTTTTTCTTGACCTTGACCCAGGTTTCTAAAAAGACCTTGTCTCCTAGCATGAGTTCAATATCACGACGGGCCATGCTACCGATTTTCTTAAGCATAGCACCACCTTTACCGATGATAATCCCTTTTTGGCTATCGCGCTCGACCATGATGGTTGCACGGATATGAACCTTATCAGTCTCTTCATCTCGTTTCATAGAATCAACCACTACTGCGACAGAATGCGGAATCTCTTCACGAGTTAGGTGCAAGACTTTCTCGCGAACCATCTCTGAAACCAAGAAACGTTCTGGATGGTCTGTGATTTGGTCAGCTGGGAAATATTGGAAACCTTCGTCCAGATTTTCACTCAAAATATCCACTAAACGAGATACGTTATTTCCCTGAAGGGCTGAGATAGGGACAATCTCCTTAAATTCCATTTGGTTACGGAAATCATCAATCTGAGACAAAAGCTGGTCTGGGTGAACCTTATCGATCTTGTTCACCACCAAAATCACAGGAACCTTGGCAGTCTTGAGACGCTCGATAATCATGTCGTCCCCTTTACCACGCGCTTCATCAGCAGGTACCATGAAAAGAACTGTATCCACTTCACGAAGGGTACTGTAGGCAGACTCAACCATAAAATCTCCAAGAGCTGTTTTAGGTTTGTGAATCCCTGGTGTGTCGATAAAGACGATTTGCTCCTTATCGGTCGTGTAAATTCCCATGATTTTGTTGCGCGTTGTCTGCGCCTTGTCACTCATGATGGCAATCTTTTGCCCCATAACGTGATTTAAAAAAGTTGACTTCCCAACATTGGGACGTCCTAAAATGGCTACAAAGCCTGATTTAAAAGTCATAATTTCCTCTTGCTATTTAAAATAATAAATCCCAGATTCGTGGGAGAAAAATCAATGCGCCTGTTAAGGCTGCGAAAAGAGAGACCACTAATACCGCGCCAGCCGCCATATCCTTGGCATTTTTAGCCAGCATGGAAAAGTGATAGTGACTGGCCAAATCCACCACATTTTCAATAGCAGAATTGATAATTTCAAAGGCTACTACCAAGAAAATGCTCAATAGGAGAAAGAGCCATTCGATTCGTGACACCTGAAAAACAAAACCTGCAAGAATGACTACAAGAGCCGTCACTGCATGTTTTCGCATATTGCGTTCTTCCTTGATAGCAGTCAAAATCCCTGTGATGGCAAATTCTAAACTGGCTATCAGGTCACGATTTTTCCATTTTCGTTTATTGTCTTGTGAGTCCATAGGCTGTCAAAATTTCTTCTTGTAAACCGAACATCTCCGCTTCTTCTTCCGGAGTGTAGTGAT
>DXLD01000134.1:0-3862 GCA_019414935.1 Streptococcus sp. | reverse complement strand
AGCCTTTGAATGAGTCGAAGCATTTGTTTAGCAATCATTTTAGTCCCCTGTCTTGTTTCACGCGCTTGCGTCGAAACTGTCAAGACCTTATCATAATGCCAAACCTGCTCTAAGTTGTCTGTAGCCATAGCATCATAAACCAATTTGATTACAAGACCTTCACCATATTTAAACTGACTAGCTAAATAGGCTTCTTGCCACTCTTCGTAACCTTTATCATCTGTTACAGTATCCTCGCGCAGATAATTTTCCATCCCAAAAGAGTGGTTAAATGATCCAATTGGAAAGGTTGAATCGACAATTTGCACAATTTCAAGATAATCTTGCAAAGACACATTAGCAAAGGGATTAATGTTCATGGGCAGTTAAATTCACATGGCGTAGGGGCTTATCAAGGACCACTTCTTCAATCGTGTAGGCAATCTCTTTTTGAGTCAAGACTTGCTCTACAACTGGGTCAACCTCTAAATAAATCTTGGCATCTTTCACCTCAATCGGTTTATGAGTATTCCCAAGAATGTGAGCTGTGATTCCCATTTCATCCATATCTTTAGGTGAGATGACAATCAAATCCTGTGACTCAACACCAATAGCTAGGACATGGTGATCATCGATAAAAAAGGCAGATCCATTTTGCAATTTTTGTCCCTTATCAAGACGAATACCAAATTCATTCCCATGATCACTCTTCACACGAATAATTTTTTTGTTAAGATCGTCACTCGAAAGAATGACTGTTTCAATATGGTATTTGTCCACATCGATATCCTTAACAAGAGCATCTACTTTTGTAAAAATCATACTTTTTCCTTTTCTATTACATTTTAAAAATCTAGCATCAAACTCATATAGCAACTTAATTAAGCGCTAAAAACGTTATGGCTATAAAATACAAAAGAGGTTGGAGGAAAAATTCCAGCCTCATTTATATAGCGTCTTCCTTAGAACAAGAAATAACGTTGAGACAATGATGTCGTATGGATTGGCTCACAAGTAACCAACTCATCATCAATAAAGACATCAAAGGTCTGTGGATCGATACGGATTGTTTTTGGAGCGTAGTCATTAAGCTTCATATCACGCTTAGTCAAGTTACGCGTATTCTTAACAGGAAGAACAATCTTATTCAAACCAATTTCTTCTTTGATACCGTGATCATAAGCGTATTGAGAGACAAATGTAAGATTTGTTTCATGAACCGCTTGACCGTAAGCACCATATAATTTACGCATGATACGTGGTTGAGGTGTTGGAAGACTTGAACCAGCGTCACCCATAACACCATAAGTTAACATACCACCCTTAAGCACCAACTTAGGTTTTGCACCAAATTGTGCTGGTTCCCAGATAACCAAATCTGCAAATTTACCAACTTCTACAGAACCGATATAGTCTGCAATACCATTGGTGATGGCAGGGTTAATTGTATATTTAGCCACGTAACGTTTAATACGGTTATTATCGTTAAACTCTGAATCTCCTTCAAGTGGACCACGCTGAGCCTTCATCTTATCAGCTAGTTGCCAACAACGCATTACTACTTCACCGACACGTCCCATTGCCATGGCGTCTGAAGTCATGATACTAAGGGCTCCCATATCATGAAGAACATCTTCTGCAGCCACAGTTTGTTTACGAACACGTGATTCGGCAAAAGATACGTCTTCTGGGATTTTTGGATCCAAGTGGTGACAAACCATAACCATATCTAACAACTCACCAATAGCATTTGTAGTATATGGGTTAGTTGGGTTAGTTGATGATGGCAAAATATTTTCCTTACCTGCAAAAACCATAATATCTGGAGCGTGCCCACCACCAGAACCTTCGGTATGGAAGGTATGAACGGTACGACCTTGGAAAGATTCCAAAGTATTTTCCATAAATCCACCCTCATTCAAAGAGTCGGTGTGGACCGCAAAAGAAACATCGTATTTATCCGCAACTTTAAGGGAATTATCAATTCCTGCGTAAGTCGCACCCCAGTCCTCGTGTGTCTTAATTCCTGCTGCACCAGCTTTAATTTGCTCTTCAACCACTTCAGTCTCAGAACCAACACCTTTGGCAAGGAAACCAAAGTTAGCAGGCATATCATCAACAGCTTGCAACATACGAGTAATATGGAATTTACCAGGTGTACATGTTGTTGCATTACTACCGTCAGCGGGACCAGTACCACCACCAAAGAGGGTCGTAATTCCATTATCCATACCAAATTCAGGAAGGTCAGCAGAAATATAATGTACGTGGAGGTCAATACCACCAGCAGTCACAATCAAACCTTCTGCAGCAATGGCTTCTGTACTAGCACCCACAACAAAGTCCACATTGTCCATTGTATCTGGGTTACCACCGCGACCAATAGCAACAATCTTACCATCACGAATACCGATATCTGCTTTAATAATACCTGTATAGTCAATGATGGTTGCACCTGTAATAATGGTATCAACAACTGATGGATTGTCACGTGTTTCCGTAGCACTAACACCCATACCATCACGCAAAACTTTACCGCCACCGAACTTAGATTCCTGTCCATAAACAGTAAAGTCTTTTTCAATGGTTGCAAAAAGATTGGTATCTCCAAGACGTACGCTATCCCCTACAGTTGGTCCATAGTGTTGAGCATACTCTTCACGATCCATTTTAAAACTCATCGATTTGTCCTCTTTCTAGTCTAAGAAACCATTGACCTTGTTATTGAAACCAAAAATACGACGTTTCCCTCCAAAGTCAATAAGTTGTACTGTTTTCGTTTCACCTGGCTCAAAACGAATGGCTGTACCTGCTGGAATATCTAGACGTTTGCCTCGCGCCTTTTCACGATCAAATTGAAGACCAGCTTCGTTTGCTTCATAAAAATGGTAGTGAGAACCCACTTGAGCAGCACGGTCACCCACATTTTTCACTTCAAGACTAATGGCTTCGTAACCACCGTTATAATCAATTGGCTCACTCGCCACATGGTATTCACCTGGAATCATTACATTTCTCCTTACTGAATAGGATCATGAACAGTAACCAGTTTTGTACTGTCCGTAAAAGTAGCTTCAACTTGAATCATTGGAATCATTTCTGCAATACCTTCCATAACATCTTCACGTGTTAAGAGATTGCGAGCTTCATCCATCAATTGGGCAACAGTTTTACCTTCTCTTGCACCTTCAAGCACATAGTCAGTGATTAAAGCAACTGCTTCTGGATGATTCAATTTGATTCCTTTGTCTTTACGTCGTTGAGCAATCATAGCCGCAAGGCTAATCATCATTTTTTCCTGCTCACGCATTGTCAATTGCATCGTTTTTCCTCCTTAAATCAATGCTTACCACTTGCCCCAAAGCATCAAAAGCCCTGGAATCCAAGCTGTTACAATTCCTTCAAAAATAGCTAGGTAAGGGACAAATTTTCCTAGATTCTTCTTAAGATTAATTTCAATAAAGGCAGTTAGCCATAGGACACCCCACAAGAACCAAATAATACCATACCAAGCATTACCACCATATCCAGATGTTAAGCAAAGAATCCCTGCTGGTAGCGTATTAATTGCCACAAATAAACTAAACCACCCATACAAACGTTGATCAAAATCGAAAATCGTATTGATAGCCGAGTAAAGATAGGTGAATGCAAATAAAAGACCAGTGGCGCTACCATAAAACCATTCAGCACCTTGCCCTGTACAAGCTCCGTAAGCAATGACAATAATGTTGAGAATCAAACCCAGACCACCCGTAAAGATATTCATGACAACATTTGATTTATCAGGAATACCCTCTAAACGATGGAGTCCATTACTCATCAAAACCATACCAACATAGAGTAGGAT
Source organism: Streptococcus sp. (assembly GCA_019414935.1). Classification (GTDB taxonomy): domain Bacteria; phylum Bacillota; class Bacilli; order Lactobacillales; family Streptococcaceae; genus Streptococcus. The sequence continues at coordinate 33 of DXLD01000134.1, read as the reverse complement.
GACACCTAACATAAGAACCTCCTAAGTTTTTTT
>DXLD01000133.1:0-3867 GCA_019414935.1 Streptococcus sp. | reverse complement strand
TACGTCCACCGATGTTTGTTACAAAAGCTTTTACAAAGTTTTTGTCCAATTGAGCTGTATCAGATGGTGTCAAGTCATGCGCAATGACGATTACTTCTTCATTAATTGAAGCTGGGTTTGGCAATTTCTTACCAAGAAGATTTGCCAATACACGTTTTGTCACGTCGCGAATATCCGCTGCACGTTCTTGCATGTATGGGTTGTCTTCCATGCCTTCAAAGATAGTGATGAACATATCAGTCACTTCTTTAAGACCTGCTTCAGCATTGACTTTCTTAGCACGGATTGTTTCTTTAATCTGACCAATCAATTCTGGGTCAGAAAGAACCATCAAATGAGCGTCAAAAACTTGAGCCGCTTCTTCACCAAGCGTACCTACAGCCTTCTCACGGATAAGAGAAAGCTCGTTTTGAGAAGCTTCAAGAGCTACATCCAAACGAGCCTCTTCTGCGTTTGTATCTTCGACTGAAACAGTCTCGAATGACAAATCCGGTTGAACGAGTAGATATGCTTTTGCAACTGCAACACCGTCAGATGCCGCGATTCCTTTAAGCATTTCTGTCATTTTCCTTATGCCAATCCTTCTTTTTCCATTGTTTCTGAGATTGCAGCGATAGCGTCATCTGCATCTGCACCTTCAGCTGAGATAGTTACGTCAGCACCTTGGCCAACACCAAGACTCATAACACCCATGATTGATTTAAGGTTAACTGATTTACCTTTATACTCAAGAGTGATATCTGAAGCAAATTTGCTAGCAGTTTGTACCAACAATGTTGCTGGACGTGCGTGAATACCTGTTTCTGCCACTACGTGGAAATCTTTAGAAGCCATAGTTTGACTCTCCTTTTGTTCTTTCTTTTTTGAGTTATATGTGATAACCCTTACAATTTGGTATTATATCATCTTTTAGGATTTTTTTCAAGCATTTTATGGGATTTATTCGATTTCCTTTCAGATAACTTGCTGAAAATCTTCTATATTTATTGACAAAACACAGGATATAGTTTTCCAAAAACAACTTATAGGATAATTATCACTATTTTACAAAGCAAACACTACATATTGTGTTTTGTTTGGTTATCTATAAAAATAGACCACTATATTTAGTTTTAAATCATTGACAAAAATTTATTTTCTGATATACTAAGAAAGTAATCTATTTTGAAAGAGGAGTTACACAATGGTAACCGTTTATTCTAAAAACAACTGTGTCCAATGTAAGATGACCAAACGTTTCTTGGACAGTAATAATGTCGCTTATCGTGAAATCAATCTTGATGAGCAACCTGAGTACATCGATCAAGTGAAAGAGCTCGGTTTCAGCGCAGCTCCTGTTATCCAAACACCAACTGAAGTCTTTTCAGGTTTCCAACCAGGAAAACTGAAACAATTAGCATAATCTTAATACATCATCCAGAAGAAACTGCTTCTAGGGCTAACTTAGAAGCCTTTCTTTTGTAATTAGATAAGGGAAATTTTATGGGATTAAAACATCTTGAGGACGTGACTTATTTCCGTCTCAATAACGAAATCAATCGTCCTATCAATGGACAAATCATGCTTCATAAAGATAAGGAAGCCTTGAATGCCTTCTTTAAAGAAAATGTAGTTCCAAATACTATGGTTTTTGATTCAATCAAGGATAAAATCAACTACCTCATTGAACACAACTACATCGAAACAGCCTTTATCAAGAAATACCGTCCAGAATTTTTGGAAGAATTGCATCAATTTATCAAAGACCAAAACTTCCAATTCAAGTCTTTCATGGCAGCTTATAAATTTTACAATCAATATGCTTTAAAAACTAACGACGGTGAATATTATCTTGAAAGTATGGAAGATCGTGTCTTCTTTAACGCCCTTTATTTCGCTGATGGGAATGAAGCTGTTGCAATCGATATTGCCAATGAAATCATCCACCAACGCTACCAACCTGCTACTCCTTCCTTCTTGAATGCTGGACGTGCTCGTCGTGGTGAGTTGGTATCTTGCTTCTTGATCCAGGTAACAGATGATATGAACTCTATCGGACGTTCTATCAACTCGGCTCTTCAACTTTCACGTATTGGTGGTGGTGTGGGAATTACCCTCAGCAACCTTCGTGAAGCGGGCGCACCTATCAAAGGCTATGAAGGAGCTGCTTCTGGGGTCGTACCAGTCATGAAGCTTTTCGAAGATAGCTTCTCTTACTCAAACCAATTGGGTCAACGTCAAGGTGCTGGTGTTGTCTATCTCAACGTCTTTCACCCAGATATCATCGCCTTCCTTTCAACTAAGAAAGAAAACGCTGATGAAAAAGTTCGTGTCAAGACTCTATCACTTGGCGTTGTGGTACCAGATAAATTCTACGAATTGGCTCGTAAAAATGAAGAAATGTACCTCTTCAGCCCATACTCTGTAGAGCTTGAATACGGTGTGCCATTTAACTACATTGATATCACTGAAAAATACGATGAACTAGTTGCAAATCCAAACATCCGCAAGACAAAAATCAAGGCGCGTGATTTGGAAACTGAAATCTCTAAATTGCAACAAGAGTCTGGCTACCCTTATGTAGTCAACATTGATACGGCTAACCGTGCAAATCCTGTTGATGGTAAGATTATCATGAGTAACTTGTGTTCTGAGATTCTTCAAGTCCAAGAACCAAGCTTGATCAACGATGCTCAAGAATTCCTTCAAATGGGAACAGATGTTTCATGTAACCTTGGTTCAACCAACGTGGTTAACATGATGACTTCACCTGACTTTGGTCGCTCAATCCGTGCTATGGTTCGTGCCCTTACTTTTGTTACAGATAGTTCGCACATCGTAGCTGTTCCTACTATCGACCATGGTAATAGCCAAGCCCACACCTTTGGTCTTGGTGCAATGGGACTTCACAGCTACCTTGCACAACAACTGATTGAATATGGGTCACCTGAGTCTGTTGAATTTACAAGCATCTACTTTATGCTTATGAACTACTGGACCTTGGTTGAATCAAACAATATTGCGCGTGAACGTGGTATTACCTTCCATAACTTTGAAAAATCAGACTATGCTAACGGAAGCTACTTTGACAAGTATCTGACTGGCGAGTTTGTTCCAAAATCAGACCGTGTTAAAGAACTCTTCAAAGATGTCTTTATTCCGAGTGCTGCTGACTGGGCTGAACTTCGTGACAAGGTTCAAGCAGATGGTCTTTACCACCAAAATCGTCTTGCTGTAGCACCGAATGGTTCTATCAGCTATATCAACGACGTTTCTGCTTCTATCCACCCGATTACGCAACGTATCGAAGAACGTCAAGAAAAGAAAATCGGTAAAATCTACTATCCTGCTGCTGGCTTGTCAACAGAAACCATTCCTTACTACACTTCTGCTTACGACATGGATATGCGTAAAGTGATTGATGTCTATGCAGCTGCAACTGAGCACGTGGACCAAGGACTTTCACTCACACTCTTCATGCGTAGTGACATTCCAAAAGGTCTTTACGAATGGAAGAAAGAAAACAAACAAACGACACGTGACTTGTCTATCCTTCGTAACTATGCCTTTAACAAGGGTATCAAGTCTATTTACTACGTCCGGACCTTTACAGATGACGGTGGGGAAGTCGGTGCTAACCAATGTGAAAGCTGTGTGATTTAATCTTTGCTTGAGGAAACTCCATTTTCTCAGATTAGTGATTCATTCACCCTGCTAAACTAGACTGGAATAAGCATCTATACTATGAAAAAATAAAAAAGTCGGGCTTCCGACTTTTTGTGCGATACTCCTCTAGAATTATGATAAAATAGAAACAATTGTGAGTTCGCAATATTAAACACAGAAAGAGATTTCAAATGGAAACTTACTACAAAGCCATTAACTGGA
>DXLD01000132.1:0-3875 GCA_019414935.1 Streptococcus sp. | reverse complement strand
CTTCCAAGGAGCTAAAGAGGTCCCTAGCGCCTACGGGGAATTTGTATCGATAAGGAATAGATTTAAAAATTTCGCTGTTATTTTGTACAATAAGGATAAATTTGAATGGTACCATAAACGACCGTTTATGGTACCTTTTCATTTTCCTGCTTTTTCTAAATGTTTTTTAAGTAAATCAAGTACCAAAATCCGTTCCTTTTTCATAGTTCCTATATAGTTATACTTAATGAGTTATGGTACATTTAAATTATAAAATTAAGGAGGTTTTTTTATGATTTTTGGCTATGCTCGAGTGAGTACGGATGATCAAAATCTTAGTTTACAAATTGATGCACTTACTCATTATGGAATTGATAAATTATTTCAAGAAAAAGTAACTGGTGCGAAAAAAGACCGACCGCAATTAGAAGAAATGATCAACCTACTACGTGAAGGAGATTCTGTTGTCATTTACAAGTTAGATCGAATTTCACGATCAACTAAACATTTGATTGAACTTTCTGAATTATTTGAAGAACTTAGTGTCAATTTTATATCTATTCAAGATAACGTAGATACTTCAACGTCTATGGGAAGATTCTTTTTCCGAGTTATGGCTAGTTTAGCAGAACTGGAACGGGATATTATTATTGAACGAACTAACTCTGGTCTTAAGGCAGCCAGAGTCCGAGGAAAAAAAGGGGGCCGTCCAAGTAAAGGTAAGCTATCAATTGATTTAGCTTTAAAAATGTATGACAGCAAAGAGTATTCTATTCGTCAAATTCTTGATGCCTCTAAATTAAGCAAAACAACCTTTTACCGTTACCTCAATAAAAGGAATGCTTAAGATATGGCTATGAAAAGAATTTTAACTACTTCACAGCGTGAACAACTTCTTTCTGTAGACCACTTATCAGAAGAGGATTTTAAAGCGTATTTTAGTTTTTCTGATTATGATCTGGAGGTTATTAATCAACACCGTGGAAAGGTCAATAAACTAGGATTTGCGATACAACTTTGTTTGGCCCGGTATCCTGGGTGTTCTTTAAGTAATTGGCCGATTAAATCAACCAGACTAACTTCTTATGTGAGTCGACAGCTCCATCTTGATGCAATTGATTTAAATTCATATGATCATAGAAATACACGTGCAAATCACTTCAACGAGATCTTAGAAGTATTCAACTATCATCGATTCGGTAGTGCTAATACACAAAAACAGTTAATAGAATATTTAATTGAACTAGCTTTAGAAAATGATGACTCTATCTATCTAATGAAAAAAACAATTGATTTCTTAACTCGAAAAAGAATTATTTTTCCATCTATAGCTACACTTGAAGACATTATAAGCCGCTGTCGAGATAAAGCAGAAAACAACTTATTTTCAATATTACTCTGTTCATTAACAGATATACAAATTGAAAAACTAGAGAGTTTGTTTCAAATTTATGAAGAGACGAAAATAACTAAACTCGCTTGGCTAAAAGACATTCCAGGTAAGGCAAATCCAGAAAGCTTTATGAGTATTTGTAAAAAAGTGGAAGTGATTGCTTCCATGGGACTCGGGACAATTAATGTCTCCCATATTAATCGGAACAGGTTTCTTCAGCTAGCTAGACTAGGGGAAAATTATGATGCATATGACTTCTCCCGTTTTGAGCTTGAAAAAAGATACTCTTTACTTATTGCTTTTTTAGTCAATCATCATCAATATCTGATCGATCAACTGATTGAGATTAATGACCGCATTTTAGCAAGTATTAAACGCAAAGGGACACGTGATTCACAAGAACAGTTAAAAGAAAAAGGAAAATTGGCTACTAAAAAATTGGAACATTATGCTTCTTTAATTGATGCTCTTCACTTTGCAAAAGATAATGATAGTAATCCTTTTGACGAAATTGAACGAATCATGCCTTGGGAAGATTTAGTACAAGATGGAGAAGAAGCTAAAAAAATTACAGGTAATAAAAATCATGGCTATTTAGAAATGGTTCGAAATAAAGCTAATTACCTCCGAAGATACACGCCAATGTTATTGAGGACCCTTTCGTTCAAAGCAACTCCGGCAGCAAATCCAGTCCTCATGGCCCTAACTCAACTAACTGATTTACACAATAGTGGTAAAAGAAAAATACCGGCAGATACTTCTACTGATTTTGTGAGTAAAAAATGGAAAAGCCTTGTTCGGCCAGAAGAGGGGAAAATAGATCGGTCTTACTATGAGTTAGTAGCTTTCACCGAGCTAAAGAACAATATTCGATCAGGAGATATTTCAGTTGAAGGAAGTATGATCCATCGAAATATTGATGATTACTTAGTTGATTTATCTGCTTGTATTGATTCAGAAACTATTCCAGACACGTTTGAGGACTATTTAAAGGATCGGGAAATAAATTTAGATTTACAGCTTCAATTTTATTCGACAGTTGATAAGAGAATTTCAAGAGCAAACCTTAAAAAGTTGGAAAAAGTTACACCTAGCGAAGCAGAAATATATAGAAAAAAACTTTATTCAATAATTCCTAAGATAAGGCTTAGTGATCTTTTAATTGAGGTGGACAGTTGGACCAACTTTTCACAAGAATTTAGTCATGATTCTACAGGGAAACCGCCGAGTGAACAAGAAAGAAAAATTATTTTTGCTGCTTTGCTGGGTTTAGGGATGAATATTGGTCTTGAAAAAATGGCCCAATCAACTCCTGGAATTTCTTATTCTCAGTTAGCCAATGCCAAACAATGGCGCTTTTATAAAGAAGCTCTGACTCGTGCTCAATCTGTTTTGGTTAATTATCAGTTAAAGCTTCCTGTTGCAGACTTTTGGGGTGAAGGAAAAACCACTGCTTCAGACGGAATGCGCGTCCCAGTGGGCGTCTCAGCTCTAAAATCCGATGTTAATCCACATTACAAAAGTATGGAAAAAGGAGCTACAATGATTCGATCAATAAATGATAGGCATACGACTCATCATATCGAGGTTGCTTCAACTAATACAAGGGAAGCTACTCATACCCTTGATGGCCTACTTTATCATGAAACAGATCTAGATATTGAGGAACATTTTACTGATACAAATGGGTATTCTGATCAGGTGTTTGGAATGACCGCATTACTAGGCTTTGATTTTGAACCTCGCATCAGAAATATAAAAAAATCACAATTATTTTCTATCAAATCACCTTCCTACTACCCTAACTTATCAGAAGATATAAGCGGAAAAATCAATGTAAAAATTATTGAAGAAAACTATGATGAAATTAAACGAATCGCCTATTCGATTCAAACAGGAAAAGTATCTAGTTCTTTACTATTAGGAAAGCTAGGCTCATACGCACGTAAGAATAGAGTAGCTCTTGCACTGAGAGAACTAGGTCGCATTGAAAAGAGCATTTTTATGATAGATTATATTACAGATAGTGAGCTACGGCGAAGGATCACTCATGGACTAAATAAGACAGAAGCGATTAATGCTTTAGCTAGAGAACTATTTTTTGGGCGACGCGGAAAATTTATGGAGCGCGATATTCGCCGACAACTTCAAAGTGCTAGTGCGCTTAATGTGTTAATAAATGCAATAAGTATATGGAACGCCGTCTACTTACAAGCAGCTTATAATTATCTCGTCAAAATAGATCCCGAAGTAACTAAGTATATGAAGCATGTATCTCCTATTAATTGGGAGCATATCACTTTTCTTGGAGAGTATAAATTTGACTTGTTATCTATTCCTAAACACTTAAGAGAATTGAATATAAAAAATAAATAGGCCTTGAAACATTGGTTTAGTGGGAATTTGTACCCCTTATCGATACAAATTCCCACTAAGCGCTCGGGACCCCAGGTAAGAAAAATTCATCAACGGAAACATGAAGTAACGATACAAGGTCATAAAG
>DXLD01000131.1:0-3882 GCA_019414935.1 Streptococcus sp. | reverse complement strand
CACTATAGAGTTGCGGATTTTCAAGTTTATCAAGCATACTATAATCTGGCTCCCCGTGGCGTACAAAGATAATTTTCATCTTAGTGCCCAGTCGAACCAAATCCACCTGTCCGAACCCCGTCTGCCTCATCTCCGTCTGCAATTAAGAAAGGCGCAAAGACAGCCTGAACCACACGTTCCCCAACTTCAAGAACTACTTCCTGGTCCGTAATATTTTTCATCTGAGCAAAGATATGTCCCTCATTCCCGGGATTGCCATAATAATCCCCATCAATAACTCCAACTGAGTTAATTAAAACCAAGCCCTTTTTACGAGGGTTTGAAGAGCGATCATAAAGGTAGAGGACCTCAGTTGGTTGCATATAAGCCTTAACCCCTGTCGGAACTAAGACAATCTCTCCTGGTGCGATCACCGTACGCACGGCAACCTTTAAGTCATAGCCAGCCGCATGAGCTGTCTCACGCTTGGGCAATAAATTTTCATCTGTAAAACTCGAAACCAATTCAAAACCACGAATTTTCATCATCTTCTCTTTTCTATTATCATTTATTCTAGATTATTCTATCTTATTTATTCGGAAAAAGCACGAAAAAAAGAGCACACAATTCAAATCGCTTAGGGCTGCTGGATTCCTCCCCTGACCCGCTTCACGCAGAACTGTTGCTCCACTATTTATTATATCACATTCCTATTCATTTTAAAAGCAAAATTATTTTTTCCGTCTATTTCTAAAAAAGTCCTGCATAATAGCTGCGCATTCATCTTCCAAAATTCCTGTTTCAACCTCCACACGATGATTGAGACGCTCATCTGTCAAGATATCGTACAAACTCCCAGCAGCGCCAAATTTCTGATTTTTAGCCCCATAGACCACGTTTGGAATACGGGCGAGTCCAATCGCCCCACTACACATGACACAAGGCTCAATGGTCACAAAAAGCGTGCAATCCAGCAAGCGCCAGCTCTCCTCACTCAGGTTCGCATTCTCTATCGCCATAATCTCCGCATGCATAACCGCTCGTTGCAGTTCCTCACGCGCATTATGCCCGCGACCAATGATTTCTCCGTCCTTGACAATCACACAACCAATTGGAATTTCATCGTGTTCAAGAGCAATCTCAGCCTCTCTCAAAGCCTCCCTCATAAAGACTTCTTTTTCTTCAACTGTATAATTCATTAATTTCCCTTTTCCTACTTGTCGATTTTATTATTATATCATGAATCCCAAGACAAAAAAAGCCACCGAATGCGGTGACTTTATAGGGAGATTATTATGAAAAAGAAAAGTTTAGGATATTTGTTACAACAAGTTAGGAGGTCTTCTTGTAACTGTCCATAGTATACCCGACCTATCTTAAACAAATCTTAAAAATCTCTTAGGACCAAACACTTTCTAAAATATTTGTTTGTTCACGACCAGGACCTACTGAGAAAGTAGAAATACGAACGCCAACCAATTCACTCACACGACGAACATAGTTACGCGCATTCTCAGGAAGATCTTCCAAATTACGAACTCCGGTAATATCTTCTGACCAACCTGGCAACTCTTCATAGATAGGCTTGCAACGTTTCAATTGCTCAAGACTAGCTGGATAGTAGTCAATTCGTTGACCATCAAGATCATAGGCCACACAGATTTTCACAGTATCTAAACCACTCAAAACATCGATAGAGTTCAATGAAAGGTTAGTGATACCAGAAACACGACGACTATGGCGCATCACAACTGAGTCAAACCAACCCACACGACGTGGACGACCAGTTGTTGTACCATATTCATGACCAACTTCACGGATACGTTCTCCCACTTCATCAAACAACTCAGTTGGGAAAGGACCGTCTCCTACACGACTCGTATAGGCTTTACATACACCAACAACCTTGTCAATCTTACTTGGACCAACACCAGAACCAATGGTCACACCACCAGCCACAGGATTTGATGACGTAACAAATGGATAGGTCCCTTGGTCAATATCGAGCATGACACCTTGTGCACCTTCAAAAAGCACACGTTTACCATTATCAAGCGCATCATTCAAAATGACAGATGTATCTGTCACATATTTCTTGATTTGTTGACCATATTCGTAATATTCTTCAAAAATATCATCGAAATCAATCGCTTTACTATCATACAATTTTTCAAAAAGACGATTCTTTTCAGCAAGGTTACGTTCTAAACGCTCACGGAAAATATCTTTATCCAAAAGATCTGCGATACGAATTCCAATACGAGCAGCCTTGTCCATATAAGCTGGACCAATTCCCTTGATTGTAGTCCCAATCTTATTGTCGCCCTTAGCTTCTTCTTGCAAACGATCCAACTCAATATGATAAGGCAAAATAACATGCGCGCGATCAGAAATACGCAAGTTATCAGTTGTCACACCTTCCTCATGAAGATAGCTCAACTCTTTCACAAGAGATTTAGGATTTACAACCATACCATTCCCAATAACAGAGATTTTTTCAGGGAAGAAAATCCCAGATGGAATCAAGTGCAATTTAAACTTCTTACCATCAATCACAATAGTGTGGCCTGCATTATCACCACCTTGGTAACGTGCAATCACTTCTGCATTCGCTGAAAGGAAGTCTGTAATCTTCCCTTTACCTTCATCACCCCATTGGGTACCTACAACAACAACTGAAGTCATAATCTCGTCTGAGCCCTCAGGCTCTTCCTTTCTCACATACATGGCAGGACTCTCACCTGCAATTATATCTTACAATTTATTATAAGAAAAAATCGCCTTTTTATCAAGAAGAAACAATAGAAAGATTTGCTATTTCCAACTATTAAAAAATGATTTGGAAAAATAACTGGCTATTTATTATTATCTTTCTATAAAATAACAAATTTGTTCGGAAATTTTGTCAAACTGTCTCAACAAGAAATAAATCCCCGATTCAATATCAATTTTTCAAGATACAAACGATAAGCAACACGATAATGGTAAACAATAAAATCCCTACGACACCCAATACCATATCTCACTAAATAATAAATCAAAAATTTAAAATGAAAATGTTCCCAGTCCCAACTATCACCAAAGAAAGTAGCATACTCTTCTTCGATACTGTCATAGAAATCAGTCATCTGATCATAAATACTTTGTAGCATAAATATATACTCCTTTTCTTTTTATGACCTTATTCTAACAAAAAATTTTACACATTCACTATCAATTCCTGAATTGTTAAAATAGCAATCTCAACAAGATAACAAATAGAAAAAATTGACAGAATAGGAATAAATTTACTACCTAAATTTTAAAAACTAAAATAATGGAAAGAATGGGATTCGAACCTCCGAACTCGAAGGAGTGGATTTACAGTCCTACTCCTTTAGCCACTTCATTATGAATTTTGTTAATAGGGATATCACAATACCTTTAAAGAAATGGTATACCTACCAGAATCCTTCTTAGAAACGTCACTTTAAGTACTATCATTGATCGAAAATGGAGGTCGATGAAATCTTTCTCACCCCCAAAAAATAGTCTCTATAATATTTGTAGTGGGTAAATCCCCTATGGATATTATGGAGACTATTTTGTTGTAAAAAAAGTCCCATATGACCTATAATGAAAAGCAACCAAACCATCATTAGAAAGATTCATATGGAACAATTACATTGCTAAACTGGATTATGAGGCATCATTTGTGGAAGTCTAATGACTCTAGATAGATTATAAATTACATAACAAAAAAAGAGGACTAAACCTCTCTTAATTAACTACTCCGCCAGTAGGACTCGAACCTACGACATCATGATTAACAGTCATGCGCTACTACCAACTGAGCTATGGCGGAATAAAGCTAAGCGACTTCCATATCTCACAGGGGGCAACCCCCAACTACTTCCGGCGTTC
>DXLD01000130.1:0-3904 GCA_019414935.1 Streptococcus sp. | reverse complement strand
AAAACTGCTGGTGAAAATATCTACTACATCCCAGGTCAAGCCCTCTCTGCAGAAATTGATTTTGACTTGATTAAGTCTAACTTTGCTCAGTTTGAAGACATCCAAGCTGGTCACAAAGTGATTTCTGCATCAGCTGTCAAATATGGTGGTGTGGTTGAAAGTTTGGCACTTGCTACTTTTGGAAATCATATCGGTGCAGAAGTAACCTTGCCTGAACTTGAAACGGCTTTGACAGCTCAATTGGGTGGATTTGTCTTTACATCTCCTGAAGAAATTGCTGGAGTAGAGAGAATCGGTCAAACGAAAGCAGACTTTACACTCCTTGTCAACGGTGTGAAGCTAGATGGACACAAACTTGACAGTGCCTTCCAAGGAAAACTGGAAGAAGTTTACCCAACAGAATTTGCCCAAGCGAAAGAACTAGCTGAAGTACCAGCTGTGGCATCAGATGTTGTGATTAAAGCTAAAGAAAAAGTTGAAAAACCGGTGGTCTATATCCCAGTCTTCCCAGGAACCAACTCAGAATATGACTCAGCCAAGGCATTTGAAAAAGAAGGCGCAGAGGTTAACTTGGTGCCATTCGTGACACTCAATGAAGAAGCTATTGTCAAGTCAGTTGAAACTATGGTTGACAACATCGGCAAGGCTAACATCCTCTTCTTTGCAGGTGGTTTCTCAGCTGCGGACGAACCAGATGGCTCAGCTAAGTTTATTGTCAATATCCTTCTTAATGAAAAAGTGCGTGCAGCTATTGATAGCTTTATCGCCCGTGGTGGCTTGATTATCGGTATCTGTAATGGATTCCAGGCTTTGGTCAAATCAGGCCTCCTACCATACGGAAACTTTGAAGATGCTACTAGTACTAGCCCAACCCTCTTCTACAATGATGCCAACCAACACGTGGCCAAGATGGTAGAAACTCGCATTGCCAATACCAACTCGCCATGGTTGGCTGGTGTGCAAGTGGGTGATATCCACGCCATTCCTGTTTCGCACGGTGAAGGGAAATTTGTCGTGACGGCTGAGGAATTTGCAGAGCTTCGTGTCAATGGACAAATCTTCAGCCAATATGTTGATTTCGAAGGCAAACCTAGCATGGATTCTAAGTACAATCCGAATGGTTCTGTCCATGCCATCGAAGGAATTACCAGCAAGAACGGTCAAATCATCGGTAAGATGGGACACTCAGAACGTTATGAAGACGGTCTTTTCCAAAACATCCCAGGAAATAAAGACCAGCACCTGTTCGCGTCGGCGGTTAAATACTTTACTGGAAAATAAGACTTGCAGATTTTCTAATAGATGGTATCAGTAATGTAAAAGTCATGTAGATTTAGCTCTTGGTGCTACACAAATAAAAATTAGGTATATAAAATGACATACGAAGTAAAATCTCTTAATGAAGAATGTGGTGTTTTCGGTATCTGGGGACATCCAGATGCTGCTAAATTGACCTATTTTGGTCTCCATAGTCTTCAGCACCGTGGTCAGGAGGGGGCAGGAATCCTCTCCAACGATCAGGGACAATTGAAGCGCCATCGTGACATGGGACTTTTATCAGAAGTCTTCAGAAATCCTGCTAATTTGGATAAATTGACGGGAACTGGTGCGATTGGGCATGTGCGTTACGCGACTGCTGGCGAAGCTTCTGTAGATAATATCCAGCCCTTCCTCTTCCGTTTTCATGATATGCAGTTTGGTTTGGCTCATAATGGAAATCTGACCAATGCAGCCTCTCTCAAGAAAGAATTGGAACAAAGAGGAGCAATTTTCAGCGCGACTTCGGACTCGGAAATCTTGGCTCATCTCATTCGTCGTAGTCACAATCCGAACTTAATGGGAAAAATCAAGGAGGCGCTCAGCCTTGTCAAAGGTGGTTTTGCCTATATCTTGCTGTTTGAGGACAAGTTGATTGCGGCTCTTGACCCCAATGGTTTCCGTCCGCTTTCTATCGGGAAAATGGCCAACGGAGCGGTGGTTGTTTCATCTGAAACCTGTGCTTTTGAGGTTATTGGTGCTGAATGGATTCGTGATTTGAAGCCAGGTGAGATTGTGATTATTGATGACAAGGGAATCCAGTATGATAGCTATACGGATGATACTCAGCTCGCGATTTGCTCTATGGAGTATATCTATTTTGCCCGCCCTGATTCTAATATCCACGGTGTCAATGTCCATACGGCACGTAAACGTATGGGTGCCCAATTGGCGCGTGAATTCAAGCATGAGGCGGATATCGTGGTCGGTGTGCCCAATTCTTCTCTCAGCGCAGCAATGGGATTTGCAGAAGAATCTGGTCTACCAAACGAAATGGGACTTATTAAGAATCAATATACTCAACGCACCTTTATTCAACCGACTCAAGAATTGCGGGAGCAAGGGGTGCGGATGAAACTATCTGCTGTTTCAGGTGTTGTCAAAGGCAAGCGTGTGGTTATGATTGATGACTCTATTGTACGTGGGACGACCTCTCGTCGTATCGTTCAGCTTTTGAAAGAAGCGGGTGCGACTGAAGTTCACGTGGCTATTGGAAGCCCAGCGCTAGCTTATCCATGTTTCTACGGGATTGATATCCAGACACGTCAGGAGCTAATTGCGGCCAATCATACGGTCGAAGAAACTCGCCAAATCATTGGTGCGGACAGTCTGACTTATCTTTCTGTTGAGGGGTTGATTGATTCAATTGGTATTGAAACAGATGCGCCAAATGGTGGTCTATGTGTCGCTTACTTTGACGGTGACTACCCAACCCCTCTCTACGATTATGAAGAAGACTATCGTCGAAGTTTGGAAGAAAAGACCAGTTTTTACAAATAGATGACAGATCTTCCGTTAAAGAAAAGGAATATAAAAATGACAAATAAAAATGCGTACGCTCAATCTGGTGTGGATGTTGAAGCGGGTTATGAAGTTGTTGAGCGGATCAAGAAGCACGTGGCTCGTACGGAGCGTGCAGGGGTCATGGGAGCTCTTGGTGGCTTTGGTGGCATGTTTGACCTTTCAAAAACAGGTGTCAAAGAGCCCGTATTGATCTCAGGGACTGATGGTGTCGGAACCAAGCTTATGTTGGCTATCAAATACGACAAGCACGATACCATCGGTCAGGATTGTGTGGCCATGTGTGTCAATGATATCATCGCTGCAGGTGCGGAGCCCCTCTATTTCCTTGACTACGTAGCGACAGGGAAGAATGAACCAGCTAAGCTAGAACAAGTGGTTGCTGGTGTGGCAGAAGGTTGTGTGCAGGCAGGCGTTGCCCTCATTGGTGGGGAAACGGCTGAAATGCCTGGCATGTATGGTGCAGATGACTATGATTTGGCAGGTTTTGCGGTCGGTGTGGCTGAAAAATCTCAAATCATTGACGGTTCAAAAGTGGCAGAAGGAGATATTCTTCTCGGACTTGCTTCAAGTGGGATTCATTCCAATGGTTACTCTCTCGTCCGTCGTGTCTTTGCGGATTACACAGGTGAGGAAATCTTACCAGAATTGGAAGGCAAGAAACTCAAGGAAGTTCTTCTTGAGCCAACTCGTATCTATGTCAAGGCTGTTTTGCCACTCATCAAGGAAGAGTTGGTCAACGGCATTGCCCACATCACTGGTGGTGGCTTTATTGAGAATGTCCCTCGCATGTTTGCAGAAGACTTGGCTGCAGAGATTGAGGAAAGCAAGGTACCAGTTTTGCCAATCTTCAAAGCCCTTGAAAAATACGGTCAAATCAAGCACGAAGAAATGTTTGAAATCTTCAATATGGGCGTAGGGCTCATGATGGCAGTTAGCCCTGAAAATGTAAGTCGTGTCAAGGAATTGTTGGATGAACCAGTCTATGAAATTGGTCGCATCGTCAAGAAAGAAAACGAAAGTGTCATCATCAAATGAAAAAAATAGCGGTTTTTGCCTCTGGTAA
>DXLD01000013.1:0-18384 GCA_019414935.1 Streptococcus sp. | reverse complement strand
TAAGAGTTTTTTTCTTTCAGAAAAAATGGTATAATAGCAGTCAAAACTAGAAAATAAACGGAATTTGGGAATAATTTCTTTTGTTCTCATTAGATTGGTGATACTATGAAGATTAGTAAGAGGCACCTATTAAACTATTCTATTCTAGTTCCTTACTTACTTTTATCAATTTTGGGCTTGATTGTAGTTTATTCTACAACCAGTGCCATTCTTATCGAAGAGGGTAAAAGTGCCCTCCAATTGGTTCGAAGTCAGGGAATGTTTTGGATATTTAGTTTAATATTGATTGCCTTGATATATAAGCTGAAACTGAATTTTTTAAGAAAAGAACGTCTCTTATTTATTGTTATGTTTGTTGAGCTGATTCTCTTAGCTCTGGCTCGCTTAATTGGTACGCCAGTCAATGGGGCCTATGGTTGGATTTCAGTAGGACCTTTGACCATTCAGCCAGCTGAGTATTTGAAGATTATCATCGTCTGGTATTTGGCCCAACGTTTTTCAAAACAACAGGATGAAATTGGTATTTACGATTTTCAAGTTTTAACTCAAAATCAATGGATTCCTCGTGCTTTTAATGATTGGCGCTTCGTCCTACTAGTAATGATAGGAAGTTTGGCTATTTTCCCAGATTTGGGGAATGCTACCATCCTAGTTCTTGTCGCCTTGATTATGTATACAGTTAGTGGAATTGCTCATCGTTGGTTTATAGTCTTTATCGGTGTATTATTTGGAGTTTCAGCCCTATCCTTATCAGCTATCTCTATGATCGGGGTTGATAAGTTTTCAAAAGTTCCAGTATTTGGTTACGTTGCTAAGCGTTTCAGTGCCTACTTTAATCCCTTTGCCGATTTGGCAGGGTCAGGCCACCAACTTGCAAATTCCTACTTTGCCATGGTAAATGGTGGGTGGTTTGGTCTAGGCTTAGGAAATTCAATAGAAAAACGTGGTTATTTACCAGAGGCCCATACAGACTTTGTATTTTCAATTGTTATTGAAGAGTTTGGATTTGTGGGAGCCAGCTTGATTTTAGCACTTGTCTTTTTCCTGATTTTACGAATTATCCTAGTCGGTATTCGTGCTAAGAATCCCTTTAATTCTATGATGGCGATTGGGGTTGGGGGGATGATGCTGGTACAGGTATTTGTCAATATCGGTGGAATTTCTGGCATTATTCCTTCGACAGGAGTAACCTTCCCCTTCTTATCACAAGGAGGGAACAGTCTCCTAGTCTTGTCTGTAGCCATCGCCTTTGTCTTAAATATTGATGCAAGTGAAAAACGTGCCCAATTATATGAGGAGTTAGAAGCTCACTCATCAAACTATATGTAGAGCTGAGAGTGGAAAGGATTACCTATGTCTCTTCAAAAATTAGAAAACTATAGTAATAAAGCTGTCGTGCAAGAAGAAGTATTGATTTTAACAGAATTGTTAGAAGATATCACTAAAAATATGCTTGCCCCAGAGACTTTTGAAAAAATCATGCAGTTGAAGGAATTGTCAACTCAAGAAGATTATCAAGGTTTGAACCAATTAGTTACTAGTCTGACAAATGATGAAATGGCTTATATTTCACGCTATTTCTCTATCTTGCCTCTTTTGATTAATATTTCTGAAGACGTGGATTTAGCCTATGAAATCAACCATCAAAATAATATCGATCAAGATTATCTTGGTAAATTATCAGCAACGATTAAAATGGTTGCAGAAAAAGAGAATGCAGTTGAAATTCTAGAACACTTGAATGTTGTCCCTGTTTTGACAGCCCATCCAACACAAGTGCAACGTAAGAGTATGCTCGATTTGACTAACCATATCCATACCCTCTTGCGTAAGTACCGTGATGTGAAATTAGGTTTGATTAATAAGGAAAAATGGCATAATGATCTTCGTCGTTACATTGAGATTATCATGCAGACAGATATGATTCGTGAAAAGAAATTGAAAGTAACCAATGAAATCACGAATGTAATGGAATACTACAATAGCTCATTCTTGAAGGCAGTTCCTCATTTGACTGCTGAGTACAAGCGTCTGGCTAAAAAACACGGCTTGGACTTGAAACATCCTAAACCAATTACTATGGGTATGTGGATTGGTGGAGACCGTGATGGGAATCCTTTTGTTACAGCGGATACCTTGAAACAATCTGCTATGACTCAGTGTGAAGTCATCATGAATTATTATGATGAAAAGATTTACCAACTTTATCGTGAGTTCTCTCTTTCAACCAGTATTGTCAATGTAAGCAAGCAAGTTAGAGAAATGGCTCGTCAGTCTAAGGATAACTCGATTTATCGTGAAAAAGAGCTATACCGTCGTGCCTTGTTTGATATTCAATCAAAAATCCAAGCAACAAAGGCTTATCTGATTGAGGATAAGGAAGTTGGAGCTCGCTATGAAACAGCTAATGATTTTTATAAGGATTTAATTACCATTCGTGATTCCCTTTTGGAAAACAAGGGTGAAGCACTGATTTCTGGTGATTTTGTTGAATTGATTCAGGCAGTTGAAATTTTTGGTTTCTATTTGGCATCTATTGACATGCGTCAAGATTCTAGTGTTCACGAAGCCTGTGTAGCTGAACTCTTGAAATCAGCGGGTATTCATTCTCATTATAGCGAACTCAGTGAAGAAGAAAAATGCCAGCTTCTCTTGAAAGAATTAGAGGAAGATCCACGTATTCTTTCTGCCACTCATGTTGAAAAATCAGAGTTACTTGAAAAAGAATTAGCAATCTTTAAGGCTGCTCGTAAGTTGAAAGATAAGTTGGGAGATGATGTCATTCGTCAAACTATCATTTCACATGCAACCAGCGTATCTGACATGTTGGAATTGGCTATCTTACTAAAAGAAGTAGGGTTAGTTGATAAAGAAAGAGCTCGTGTCCAAATCGTTCCTCTCTTTGAAACAATCGAGGACTTGGACCATTCAGAAGAAACCATGAGAGAATACCTTTCTCTTCCTCTCGCTAAGAAATGGATTGCTTCACGTAATAACTATCAAGAAATCATGCTTGGCTACTCTGATAGTAATAAAGATGGTGGTTATCTATCATCATGTTGGACCCTCTACAAGGCTCAACAACAATTGACTGCTATTGGAGATGAATTTGGCGTTAAGGTTACCTTCTTCCATGGTCGTGGTGGGACTGTTGGTCGTGGTGGTGGACCAACCTATGAAGCCATTACCTCTCAACCGCTTAAGTCTATCAAGGATCGTATTCGCTTGACGGAGCAGGGTGAAGTAATTGGGAATAAATATGGTAACAAAGATGCTGCCTACTATAATCTTGAAATGCTAGTATCTGCAGCCATTAACCGTATGATTACTCAGAAGAAGAGCGATACCAATACCTCAAATCGTTATGAAGCTATTATGGACCAAGTAGTGGACCGTAGTTACGATATCTACCGTGATTTGGTCTTTGGTAATGACCATTTCTATGATTATTTCTTCGAATCAAGTCCAATCAAGGCTATTTCAAGCTTTAACATTGGTTCTCGTCCAGCTGCTCGTAAGACTATTACTGAAATCGGTGGTTTGCGAGCTATCCCTTGGGTCTTCTCATGGTCGCAAAGTCGTGTCATGTTCCCTGGATGGTATGGGGTTGGTTCAAGTTTCAAAGAATTTATCGATAAAAATCCAGAGAATATCGCTATCCTACGAGATATGTACCAAAATTGGCCTTTCTTCCAATCGCTTCTTTCAAATGTTGATATGGTCTTGTCAAAATCAAATATGAACATTGCTTTTGAATATGCCAAACTGTGTGAGGATGAAGAAGTAAAAGCAATCTATGAGACTATTTTAAATGAATGGCAAGTGACTAAGGAAGTTATCTTGGCTATCGAAGGGTATGACGAACTCTTGGCTGAAAATCCATATCTAAAAGCCAGTTTAGATTACCGTATGCCATACTTTAATATCCTTAACTATATCCAGTTGGAGTTGATTAAACGTCAACGTCGAGGAGAATTATCAAGCGATCAAGAAAAATTAATCCATACAACCATCAACGGAATTGCAACAGGATTGCGTAATTCAGGCTGATACCTATCAAGCTTCCTCTTTTCTATAGGGGAAGTTTTTGAATAGTTCAAAAAAATGCTAAAAGAGTCTTGACAAGTAGTTGAAAAATGATATAATTTAACCATTCAGAAAAGTAATCATTCAAACTTTTTAGAGAGTCTGTGGTAGCTGAAAACAGATAAGTGATGATGATGAAAATTGGGCTGAATGTTATTTAGAATTTGAAATCATAAAAATTCGGTGAGCACACCTTACAGTGCATCTCGTTATTGCGAGACAGAGCGATAGGGGAATTCCCTATAATTGAGGTGGTACCGCGCATCGACGTCCTCACACAAGTTTTTTGTGTGAGGACTTTTTTGATGGAGGTTAGTATGGAAAGAAAACGATGGCGTCGCTTGTTTGTATAAGTGAAGTATTTTAAAGGAATAAAAAGGAGAAATAGAATGAAAAATAAACGTTTAATTGGAATTATCGCTGCATTAGCAGTCTTAGTAGCAGGAAGCTTGATTTACTCTTCAATGAATAAACCAGAAGCTAAGAATGAGAAGAAAGTTGCCAAAGTTGGTGTCCTTCAGTTTGTGAGCCATCCATCTCTTGACTTGATTTATAAAGGGATCCAAGATGGACTTGCAGAAGAAGGATATAAAGATGATCAAGTTAAAATCGATTTTATGAACTCAGAAGGTGACCAAAGTAAGGTTGCGACAATGAGCAAACAGTTGGTTGCAAATGGGAATGACCTTGTGGTTGGTATTGCAACGCCAGCTGCTCAAGGCTTGGCTAGTGCCACAAAAGACCTACCGGTTATCATGGCCGCTATTACAGACCCAATTGGTGCTAACTTGGTCAAAGATTTGAAAAAACCAGGTGGCAACATTACAGGGGTATCTGACCATAATCCAGCTCAACAACAAGTTGAACTTATTAAGGCTCTTACACCAAATGTGAAAACAATCGGAGCTCTTTACTCAAGTAGCGAAGATAATTCCAAAACTCAGGTTGAAGAATTTAAGGCTTATGCTGAAAAAGCAGGTTTGACAGTGGAAACATTTGCAGTTCCTTCAACAAATGAAATTGCTTCAACAGTTAACGTTATGACTAGTAAGGTTGATGCTATCTGGGTTCCAATCGATAACACTATTGCTTCAGCCTTCTCAACAGTTGTATCAAGTAACCAATCAGCTAAAAAACCAATCTACCCAAGTGCAACTGCCATGGTAGAAGCTGGTGGTTTGGCATCAGTTGTGGTTGACCAACATGATCTTGGTGTGGCAACAGGTAAAATGATTGCGCAAGTCTTGAAAGGTGCAAAACCAGCCGATACTCCAGTCAATGTCTTTTCAACAGGTAAGTCAGTAATCAATAAAAAATTAGCACAAGAACTAGGTATTACGATTCCTGAATCTGTTCTAAAAGAAGCAGGACAAGTAATCGAATAATCTGTAATGGAGGAGTTGGGGACATCTCCTCCAATTTTTTACAATAGAAATCATATAGAAAAGGTTAAGAAACAGATGATATTATCTATTATTTCTCAAGGATTTGTCTGGGCTATTCTAGGTCTGGGAATCTTTATGACATTTAGGATTTTGAACTTTCCAGATATGACGACAGAAGGTTCCTTCCCTCTTGGGGGAGCTGTTGCTGTCACTCTGATAACGAAAGGTGTGAATCCCTTTTTAGCGACACTTGTTGCTGTTGGAGCTGGTTGTTTGGCTGGAATGGCGGCAGGACTTCTTTATACAAAAGGGAAAATCCCAACCTTGCTCTCAGGGATTCTGGTGATGACTTCCTGTCACTCTATCATGCTCTTGATTATGGGACGTGCAAATTTAGGATTGCTTGGAACCAAGCAAATCCAGGATGTTTTGCCTTTTGATTCGGATTTGAATCAACTTTTGACAGGTCTCATCTTTGTCAGTATTGTTATTGTTCTTATGCTCTTTTTCTTGGATACTAAACTCGGACAAGCCTATATTGCTACAGGCGACAATCCTGATATGGCTAGAAGTTTCGGGATTCATACTGGACGCATGGAGCTTATGGGCTTGGTCTTATCAAATGGTGTGATTGCCCTTGCAGGTGCTCTCATTGCCCAGCAAGAAGGTTATGCCGATGTATCTCGAGGAATCGGGGTTATCGTTGTAGGTCTTGCAAGTTTGATTATTGGGGAAGTTATTTTCAAGAGTTTGAGCTTGGCAGAGCGTCTGGTTGCCATCGTTGTGGGTTCTATCGCCTATCAATTCTTAGTGTGGGCAGTTATTGCTCTTGGCTTTAATACAAGTTACCTTCGTTTATACAGTGCCTTGATTTTGGCAGTCTGCCTCATGATTCCAACATTTAAGCAAACAATCTTGAAAGGAGCCAAGTTAAGCAAATGACAGCAATTGTAGAATTAAAAAATGCAACCAAAGTCGTTAAAAATGGCTTTGATGAAGAAAAGATTATTTTAAATGATGTTTCCTTAGAAATTTTTGAACAGGACTTTATCACGATTTTAGGTGGAAATGGTGCTGGGAAATCGACTCTCTTTAACACTATTGCAGGAACCTTATCACTAACCAGTGGAACTATCCGTATTTTAGGTGAGGATGTTACCAAGTTTTCACCAGAGAAGCGAGCTAAGTATCTGTCTCGTGTCTTCCAAGATCCAAAGATGGGAACAGCTCCTCGTATGACAGTGGCAGAGAATCTCTTGATTGCCAAGTTTCGTGGTGAAAAGCGTGGATTGTTACCACGACGCTTGACAAGTTATAAGGATGAATTTCAGGCAACTATTGAAAAAGTAGGAAATGGTCTTGAGAAACACTTGAATACACCGATTGAGTTCTTATCAGGTGGGCAAAGACAGGCCTTGAGTCTCTTGATGGCAACCTTGAAGCGACCTGAATTACTCTTGTTAGACGAGCATACTGCAGCTCTTGATCCAAAGACCAGTGTAGCCTTGATGGAGTTGACAGATGAATTTGTCAAGAAAGATCAGCTGACAGCTCTTATGATTACCCACCATATGGAAGATGCTCTCAAATATGGCAATCGTCTGATTGTCATGAAAGAAGGTCGTATAATTCAAGACCTTAATAATGAAGAAAAAGCTAATATGAAAATCTCAGACTACTATCAATTATTTGAATAGATAAACTTTATTTTCATCAAAAAATAGAGAAGAAAAACTTAGAAGCATTAAAGTGTTTCTGAGTTTTTTAACTTTCTTTTCTATCTAGAAAAATAAGGCAAAGAGAATTACGGAAAGCGTATGAAATGGTTTACTTTTTTTCTGAAATAAAGTATACTATATAAAGTAAACTATGATAACATGGAGGTATTGTGTATGGTTGACAAACAAGTCATTGAAGAAATCAAAAACAATGCCAACATTGTGGAAGTCATAGGAGATGTGATTTCTTTACAAAAGGCAGGACGGAACTATCTAGGGCTCTGTCCTTTTCATGGTGAAAAAACACCTTCTTTCAACGTTGTAGAGGACAAGCAGTTTTACCACTGTTTTGGTTGTGGGCGCTCAGGTGATGTCTTTAAATTCATCGAGGAGTATCAAGGAGTTCCCTTTATGGAGGCTGTCCAAATCTTAGGTCAGCGTGTCGGGATAGAGGTGGAAAAACCGCTTTATAGTGAACAGAAGCCAGCTTCAGCCCACCAAGCTCTTTATGATATGCACGAAGATGCAGCCAAATTTTACCATGCTATTCTCATGACAACGACCATGGGGGAGGAGGCCAGAAACTACCTTTATCAGCGTGGTTTGACAGATGAAGTGCTCAAACATTTTCGGATTGGTTTAGCACCTCCAGAACGAAACTATCTCTATCAACGTTTGTCTGGTCAGTATCGTGATGAGGATTTCCTAGATTCAGGATTGTTTTATCTCTCGGATGCTAATCAATTTGTAGATACATTTCACAATCGGATCATGTTTCCCCTGACAAATGACCAGGGAAAGGTTATTGCCTTCTCAGGTCGTATCTGGCAGAAAACGGATTCACAAACTTCTAAGTATAAAAATAGCCGATCGACTGTAATTTTTAACAAAAGTTACGAATTATATCATATGGATAGGGCAAAAAAATCTTCTGGAAAAGCCAGTGAGATTTATCTGATGGAAGGATTCATGGATGTCATCGCAGCCTATCGGGCTGGAATAGAAAATGCTGTAGCGTCTATGGGAACGGCCTTAAGTCGTGAGCATGTTGAGCATCTGAAAAGGTTAACCAAGAAGTTGGTTCTTGTTTATGATGGTGATAAGGCTGGGCAAGCCGCGACATTGAAAGCGCTGGACGAAATTGGTGATATGCCTGTGCAAATCGTTAGCATGCCTGATAACTTGGATCCAGATGAGTATCTACAAAAAAATGGACCAGAAGACTTGGCCTATCTGTTAACGAAAACTCGTATTAGTCCGATTGAGTTTTACATTCATCAGTATAAGCCTGAAAACAGTGAAAATCTGCAGGCACAGATTGAGTTTATTGAAAAAATAGCTCCCTTGATTGTTCAAGAAAAATCTATTACTGCTCAAAACAGCTATATACATATTTTAGCTGACAGTCTGGCGTCCTTTGATTATGCCCAGATTGAGCAGATTGTTAATGAGAGTCGTCAGGCGCAAAGGCAGAATCGTATGGAAGGAATTTCCAGACCGATGCCAATCACTATGCCTGTCACCAAGCAGTTATCGGCTATTATGAGGGCAGAAGCCCATCTACTTTATCGAATGATGGAATCTCCCCTTGTTTTGAATGATTACCGTTTGCGAGAAGACTTTGCATTTGACACTCCTGAATTTCAGGTTTTATATGACTTGCTTGGCCAGTATGGAAATCTTCCTCCAGAAGTTCTAGCGGAGCAGACAGAGGAAGTTGAAAGAGCATGGTATCAAGTTTTAGCTCAGGATTTACCATCTGAGATGTCACCTCAGGAACTTAGTGAAGTAGAAATGACTCGAAACAAGGCTCTCTTGAATCAGGACAATATGAGAATCAAAAAGAAGGTGCAGGAAGCTAGCCATGTAGGAGATACAGACACAGCCTTAGAAGAATTGGAACGTTTAATTTCCCAAAAGAGAAGAATGGAGTAATAATGGCAACAAAACAAAAAGAAGTAACAACATTTGACGTACAAGTAGCAGAATTTATCCGTAATCATAAACAAAAAGGGACAGCAACTGATGATGAAATTAATGCAAGTCTGGTGATTCCTTTTACCTTGGATGCTGATGGAATTGAAGATCTCTTGCAACGAATTCAGGATGCAGGAATTTCTATCACAGATAACGAAGGAAATCCGAGTGCTCGTGTTCTTAGCTCTGAAGAAGAACCAGAACTCAGCGATGAGGACTTGATTGGGTCAACTTCGGCTAAGGTCAATGACCCTGTTCGTATGTACTTGAAAGAAATCGGAGTCGTTCCTCTCTTGACCAATGAAGAGGAAAAAGAATTGGCACTAGCTGTTGAAGCGGGTGATATCGAAGCCAAACAACGTCTTGCGGAAGCCAACCTTCGTTTGGTTGTTTCTATTGCTAAACGCTATGTCGGCCGTGGTATGCAGTTCCTTGACTTGATTCAAGAAGGGAACATGGGCTTAATGAAGGCGGTTGACAAGTTTGACTATTCTAAAGGATTTAAGTTCTCAACTTACGCAACTTGGTGGATTCGTCAGGCTATCACTCGTGCTATTGCGGATCAAGCTCGTACTATTCGTATCCCAGTCCACATGGTTGAAACGATTAACAAGCTTGTTCGTGAACAGCGTAACCTTCTTCAAGAATTGGGGCAAGATCCAACACCAGAACAAATCGCTGAACGAATGGATATGACACCTGATAAGGTTCGTGAAATCTTGAAGATTGCCCAAGAACCGGTATCCCTTGAAACTCCAATCGGTGAAGAGGATGATAGCCACCTTGGGGACTTTATCGAAGATGAAGTGATTGAAAATCCAGTGGACTATACAACTCGTATTGTCTTGCGTGAGCAGTTGGATGAGGTCTTGGATACTCTTACAGACCGTGAAGAAAATGTTTTGCGTCTGCGTTTTGGGCTAGATGATGGTAAAATGCGTACCCTTGAAGATGTTGGTAAAGTCTTTAACGTGACTCGCGAGCGTATCCGTCAGATTGAAGCTAAAGCTTTGAGAAAACTACGCCAACCAAGTCGCAGCAAACCGCTTCGTGATTTTATTGAAGACTAAGAGTGAGGATGAATATGGCTTATACAGAAGAGCAAATTGAAAATATCAAAACACGAATTTTATCAGCCTTGGAAGAAGTGATTGACCCTGAGTTGGGAATCGATATTGTCAATCTTGGCTTGATTTATGAGATTCGTTTTGATGGTGACACAGGTCAAACAGAGATTGATATGACTTTGACAACTATGGGTTGTCCCCTAGCAGACCTTTTGACAGATCAGATTTATGATGCTATGACAGAGGTACCAGAAGTAACGGATACTGAGGTTAAATTGGTTTGGTATCCAGCCTGGACAGTTGAAAAAATGAGTCGCTATGCACGCATTGCCCTAGGCATTAAGTAAACATATAAAAGCATGTGAGAGATTATTGGAAAAGCAAGGAAATTTCCCCCTCTTTTCCTCTAGTCTCTCCTTTCTTTTGCTGATTTTATTCAAAGAAAATGATATAATAGTAGTTATGGAAAAAAAGAAATTACGCATCAATATGTTGAGTTCAAGTGAGAAAGTAGCAGGGCAGGGAGTCTCAGGTGCTTACCGTGAATTAGTTCGTCTTCTTCACCGTGATGCCAAGGACCAATTGATTGTTACAGAAAATCTTCCAATCGAGGCAGATGTGACTCACTTTCATACGATTGATTTCCCCTATTATTTATCAACATTCCAAAAGAAACGCTCAGGGAGAAAAATTGGCTATGTGCATTTCTTGCCTGATACACTTGAGGGGAGTTTGAAAATTCCATTTTTCTTAAAGGGAATTGTCAAACGCTATGTATTTTCTTTTTACAACCGGATGGAGCACCTAGTTGTGGTTAATCCTATGTTTATCGAGGATTTGGTGGCAGCAGGTATTCCACGTGAAAAAGTGACCTATATTCCTAACTTTGTCAATAAGGAAAAATGGCATCCCCTTCCACAAGAAGAGGTGGTGAGTCTGCGAACAGAGCTAGGTCTTAGTGAGAATCAGTTTATCGTAGTAGGTGCTGGTCAAGTTCAGAAACGCAAAGGGATTGATGACTTTATCCGTCTGGCTGAGGAATTGCCTCAGATTACCTTTATCTGGGCTGGTGGTTTCTCTTTTGGTGGCATGACAGATGGTTATGAGCGCTACAAGAAAATAATGGAAAATCCTCCTAAGAATTTGATTTTTCCAGGTATTGTGTCACCAGAGCGGATGCGCGAATTGTATGCCCTAGCAGACCTTTTCTTGTTGCCTAGTTACAATGAACTCTTTCCGATGACGATTTTAGAGGCTGCTAGTTGTGAAGCTCCTATTATGTTACGTGATTTGGATCTTTATAAGGTGATTTTGGAGGGAAATTATCGGGCGACAGCAGATAGAGAAGAGATGAAAGAGGCTATTCTGGAATATCAAGCAAATCCTGCTGCCTTAAAAGACCTCAAAGAAAAAGCTAAGAATATTTCCAGAGAGTATTCTGAAGAGCATCTGTTACAAATCTGGTTGGACTTTTATGAGAAACAAGCCGCTTTAGGGAGAAAGTAAAAAGTGAGGTAATCTATGCGAATTGGTTTATTTACAGATACCTATTTTCCTCAGGTTTCTGGTGTTGCAACCAGTATTCGAACCTTGAAAACAGAACTTGAAAAGCAAGGACATGCAGTTTTTATCTTTACGACGACAGATAAGGATGTCAATCGCTATGAAGATTGGCAAATTATCCGTATTCCAAGTGTTCCTTTCTTCGCTTTCAAGGATCGCCGCTTTGCCTACCGAGGTTTTAGTAAGGCGCTTGAAATTGCCAAGCAGTATCAGCTAGATATTATCCATACTCAGACAGAATTTTCTCTTGGTTTGTTGGGGATTTGGATTGCGCGTGAATTGAAGATTCCCGTTATTCATACCTATCACACCCAGTACGAAGACTATGTACATTATATTGCCAAGGGGATGTTGATTCGTCCTAGTATGGTCAAGTATCTGGTTAGAGGTTTTTTGCATGATGTGGATGGGGTGATTTGCCCGAGTGAGATTGTCCGAGACTTGCTATCTGACTATAAAGTCAAGGTTGAGAAAAGGGTCATTCCAACTGGGATTGAATTAGCTAAGTTTGAGCGTCCGGAAATCAAGCAGGAAAATTTGAAAGAACTTCGTAGTAAACTAGGGATTCAAGATGATGAAAAGATGCTACTTAGTCTTTCCAGAATTTCCTATGAAAAAAATATTCAAGCAGTACTAGCAGCTTTTGCAGAAGTTCTGAAAGAGGAAGACAAGGTTAAACTGGTAGTTGCTGGGGATGGACCTTATCTGGATGACCTCAAAGAGCAAGCTCAGAAACTAGAGATTCAAGACTCTGTTGTCTTTACAGGGATGATTGCTCCTAGTGAGACAGCTCTTTATTATAAGGCGGCGGATTTCTTCATCTCGGCCTCGACAAGTGAAACGCAAGGTTTGACTTACTTGGAAAGCTTAGCTAGTGGGACGCCTGTCATTGCTCACGGAAATCCTTATCTGGACAATCTTATCAGTGATAAAATGTTTGGAACCTTGTATTACGGTGAACATGATTTAGCTGGAGCTATTTTAGAGGCCCTGATTGCAACGCCAGATATGAATGAGCGTACTTTATCAGAGAAGTTGTACGAGATTTCAGCTGAAAACTTTGGGAAACGAGTGCATGAGTTTTATCTGGATGCCATTATTTCAAATAACTTCCAGAAAGATTTGGCTAAAGATGATACGGTCAGTCAGCGTATCTTTAAGACAGTTTTGTATCTACCCCAACAGGTGGTTGCTGTGCCCGTAAAAGGCTCTAGACGCATGCTGAAGGCTTCAAAAACGCAGTTAATCAGCATAAGAGATTATTGGAAAGACCATGAGGAATAGAAAGAGGAACAGCCATGAAAAAACAATTAATGAGAAGTAGTCTTGATAAAAAGATTGCGGGTGTTTGTGCCGGAGTGGCCCACTATCTTGATATGGATCCAACTATCGTTCGCGTAATATGGGGTGTTCTTGCTTGCTGTTACGGAGCTGGGATTGTAGCTTATATCATTTTATGGATTATCGCACCTGTAGCAACTGACTATTGAAAACTAGCTGAATTCATGCTAAGATAATAGAAAATAGAATGTAACGAAGGAGAGAAAAATGGCATTTGGAGATAATGGAAATCGTAAAAAAACCTTTTTTGAGAAATTAACTTTAATTATCGTAGTTATTATGCTTTTAGCAAGTATTTTGGGTATTTTTGCAACTGCAATTGGTGCCCTTAGTAATCTATAAAATAGATTCAAGAAAATTTTGTGACTGGGATTTCCCAGCCCTTTTTTAAAGTGAGAAGAAAAAATGAGTATGTTTTTAGATACAGCTAAGATTAAGGTCAAGGCTGGAAATGGTGGCGATGGTATGGTTGCCTTTCGCCGTGAAAAATATGTCCCTAATGGCGGTCCTTGGGGTGGTGATGGTGGTCGTGGAGGAAATGTGGTCTTCGTTGTAGACGAAGGTTTGCGTACCTTGATGGATTTCCGCTACAATCGTCATTTCAAGGCTGATTCTGGTGAAAAAGGAATGACCAAAGGGATGCATGGTCGTGGTGCAGAGGACCTTAGAGTTCGAGTGCCACAAGGTACAACTGTTCGTGATGCAGAGACTGGAAAGGTCTTAACAGATTTGATTGAACACGGTCAAGAATTTATTGTTGCCCACGGTGGTCGTGGTGGACGTGGAAATATTCGTTTCGCGACACCAAAAAATCCTGCACCGGAAATCTCTGAAAATGGAGAACCAGGTCAGGAACGTGAGTTACAATTGGAACTAAAAATCTTGGCAGATGTTGGTTTGGTAGGTTTCCCATCTGTAGGGAAATCAACACTTTTAAGTGTTATCACATCTGCTAAACCAAAAATCGGTGCCTACCACTTTACGACCATTGTGCCAAATCTAGGAATGGTTCGTACCCAATCAGGTGAATCCTTTGCAGTAGCTGATTTACCAGGTTTGATTGAAGGGGCTAGTCAAGGTGTTGGTTTGGGAACCCAGTTCCTCCGCCACATCGAGCGTACACGTGTCATCCTTCACATCATTGATATGTCAGCTAGTGAAGGACGTGATCCTTATGAGGATTATCTTGCTATTAACAAGGAATTGGAGTCATACAATCTTCGCCTCATGGAGCGTCCACAGATTATTGTAGCCAATAAGATGGATATGCCTGAGAGTCAGGAAAATCTTGCAGAATTCAAGAAAAAATTAGCTGAAAACTATGATGAATTTGAAGAGTTACCAGCTATCTTCCCAATTTCTGGTTTGACCAAGCAAGGTCTGGCAACGCTCTTGGATGCTACAGCTGAATTGTTAGACAAGACACCAGAATTCTTGCTCTACGACGAGTCAGATATGGAAGAAGAAGCATACTACGGATTTGATGAGGAAGAAAAAGCCTTTGAAATTAGTCGTGATGACGATGCGACATGGGTACTTTCTGGTGAAAAACTCATGAAACTCTTCAATATGACCAACTTTGATCGTGACGAATCAGTCATGAAATTTGCCCGTCAATTACGTGGTATGGGGGTTGATGAAGCCCTTCGTGCGCGTGGTGCTAAAGATGGCGATTTGGTCCGCATTGGTAAATTTGAGTTTGAATTTGTAGACTAGGAGACTGGTATGGGAGATAAACCGATATCTTTCCGAGATGCGGATGGTAATTTTGTTTCCGCCGCAGACGTTTGGAATGAAAAGAAATTGGAAGAACTATTTAATCGTCTCAATCCAAATCGTGCCCTGAGATTGGCAAGAACTAAAAAAGAAAAACCATCTCAGTAAAATAGATAAAAAAATTCCGTGCCACATCAGGACACGGGATTTTTCTATTCACCAAAGAAAAATGGTGGAGCGAATTTTTTCAGTTCTTCAAAGCATTTTTGAGCAGCTTCTGCATCTTCACAGATGACAAGGCAGACATCATCACCACAGAGGGTAGCGATAGCGTCAGAGAAACTTAATGCATCAATGATAGAACCAAAGGATTGCGCAAGTCCAGGAAGGGTTTTAAGGAGGACTTGGTGTTGAACGGGACGCATCAAGACAAGAGCATCTTCCATATAAATTTCGAGACGTTTTTCCCATTTTGAGGTTGAACCTGCATTGAGCACGTAGTAAGAGTTGTCTTCTTCTCGTACTTTTGAGAGGTTCATACTTTTAATATCTCTCGAAAGTGTAGCTTGTGTAACTTGAATATCATTATCGGCAAGAAGAGCTTGTAGCTCAGCTTGAGTATGAATCTTGTTTTTTGTTACAAGAGCTCGTATGAGTTGGTGTCGGTGTTCAGATTTATTCATAAAATGTTACTCCTTGTACTAGATATAGAAAACGTGGACTGAACGAGATTGTCAGTCGGGTGGTAAGCGGTATTGTCACGTATGATGATTTCAAAGTCAGTAGTATAGGACTAAACGGAGAGAATCTCCCTCTTTTAACTTGTCACTAGTTGGGTGGAGATGAATTGGCTCTCTATCCGTTTATTTACATTAGTGTCCTCTACTAACAGTAAATCACTCAATTAGGGTAGCCTTTTGTCACGACTTGTTGTGAATTTATGCCAAATGGCAATTCACAGAGATTTTCCAACATGTGGTATGGTAGCGAGTATTATAAATGATTTCACACGTTGGTTAGGTTTTTAGTATCTTTTGTCCAAGATCCAGTTTTAGGCATGTCATAGGTCTAGACTAGGATTGAATTTGATACTAAGTTTATGTGTAGTTTAACAGTTCAAGTGGAAATCTTCCATCTTGAAAGTCTGATATTATACCTTTTGACAAGGTAGGATAAGACTAGACTGTTCAAGATCAACAGTCAGCTGGTATGCGGTATTGTCACGAATTGTGATTTCAAAGTCAGTAGTATAGAGGACTAAACGAAGAGTATCTCCTTCTTTTAGCTTGTAAATAGTTGGTTGCAGTTCAAACTGGATATCCATCCATTCATCTGCAGTAATATCCTCTACCAACAGTAAATCATTTCTATTTTGTAAATTGAGATAGCCTTTTGTCACGACTCGTTGCGCATTTTCACGAAATGGCAATTCACAGAGATTTTCCAACATGTGGTAGCGACCGTTGTCAATGGTTCTAGCACTTAAAACAGCTGGATAAGGTTGTAGGTATTTCTTTTGTCCAAGTTGCATTAGTTGGGCTGATAAGAGCCCCTTGTTTGTACTGGACTTGATACGCAGATTGAGCTGAGCGCGACCGTTCAGGTGGAGATCCTTGGTTACAGGAAGGTCAATAGTAATTTGATTGGCTTTCCCTTGATAGAGGTCTGTATTAAAGGTCTGGTATGTTTTACCATAGCGCTCAAAATCCTTGTCTGGGTACTGGTTTTGAATGACTTGCTCTTCTTGACCAAGTGAGAAGGTTTCAAAGTTATCTTGCTCACCGAAATTATCAAGTGATAACCAAGTCTGAGGAGCGGTATTATCCTGCCAGATAACAGTCGGAAGTTGAAAATCTGTTTCTTGACCCAATAATTTCTTAGTCAATAAGGCGTTCATAGATTCACGGAAGTCAATGGATTGCCAGTTGTTCATATAAATATGGGCACCATTATGGAAAAAGAGATGCTTATTGATATGAGTAGGAAGAGCATGGAACATCTGGTAAACATGAAGTGGTTTGACATTCCAATCCTGAGAACCATGAGTAAAGACAACCTCAGCCTTTACTTGATGGGCATTGAGCAGATAATTGCGGTCATGCCAAAACTGATTGTAGTCGCCAGATTTGCGATCCAGTTGCTCCTTTACTTTTTCTAAGTCAGCTTGGTGAGCTTCATTGCCACGGATATAGTCGCCAGCCAAGAGATTACGAGAGTAGGTTAGTTCAGCAAGGGAATCAAAGTCCTCACCTGGATAACCGCCTGGGCTAGTGACCAGACCGTTTTCACGGTAGTAGTTGTACCATGAAGAAATACCAGCCTCGGCAATGATGACTTCTAAACCATCGACACCTGTGGTCGCAAGACCATTGGACATGGTGCCTAGATAGGAAAGTCCAGTTGTGGCTACTTTTCCGTTTGACCAGTCAGCTTTTACTTGACGCTGGCGTGTGTGGTCAGTAAAGGCACGGCAACGGCCATTGAGCCAATCGATGACATTTTTATAAGCCACGATTTGTTGGTAGTCCCCATTAGTCATGAAACCTGTGGAGTCTTTTGTACCAACCCCTGAAACATATAGATTAGCAAAGCCTCGTGGAAGGAAGTAGTCGTTGAGACTATAGCTTGCGTTGATGTGCGTTAGTTTTTCCTCAGTTTCTGACACAAGCTCAGCTTGACCTTGGGCTTGGACGAGATTTAGTTGAGGCTCCTCTAACTCAATCTCGTGAGCGGGTTTAACCTCGAGATCGCCCTCCATCTTGTAGAGAGCCTTGTCGCTGGCTTTATCATTTGTTCCCTGATGATAGGGACTAGCAGTCATGATAGCAGGGATTCGCCCGTCATAACGAGGACGAATAATGCTGACCTTGACTAAGTCTGGAAGACCTTTTTGGTCTGTATCGACACGAGACTCAACGTAAACGACTTCTCGAATGACATCATGGCTAGAAAAAGTTGCTAAACTTTTGCCGTTAAAGTAGTGATAGTCATTATCCTCAGGAATAAGACCGTCGCTGACAAGTTGGTCGATAAGAGTATTCCCCTTTTTGGTGCGAGTATTGAGTAATTGATAGAGATTTTCAATCAAGTCACCATATACGATAGGAAATCCAGTCTCTTTACGAAAAGCTTCACTGTCTTCGAAGTCAATCAAATAAGAAAAACCTAAAAGTTGAAAGGCTACAGTATAGAAAATATCTGCAGTCAACTCTTTGTCTGACTGAAAAAATGTCAGTAAGTCAGTTTCTTTGCCAACTGCTAAACTGGATATAGGATAGGTGCTATCTTTAAAATTAAAAAAGAAACGAATGAGAAACGCTTCAAGCATTTTTTTATTTGTGATGTTGACTGGTAAATCAAATCCATACTTTTTTAATTCAAAGATAATTGTATCTCTAGGTAGCGCTAAATAGCTAAATCGATTAAAACGCATAAAACCTCCAGTAAAATTATACTTTAATTTATTATATCAAAAAGGCAAAAAAAATACCAAGATAAAGTCAAAAACAAAATAGTATATAAATATAAACA
>DXLD01000129.1:0-3905 GCA_019414935.1 Streptococcus sp. | reverse complement strand
GAGCAACCAAGCTCTCCAGAGACTCCTACAAGTCCAGAAAAACCAGTAGCTACTCCAGTTCAGACAAGTTCTACAGATTCTAAACAAGTAGCCGTTGAAACAACCGTAGCCAATGACAAGAAGGAATTGCCAAATACTGGTACAGAAGATAAGGCTGGTCTAGCTAGTCTTGGACTTCTTGGAATGTTGAGTGCATTCGGACTTGTAGCTCGTAAGAAAAAAGAAGACTAAGAAAGATCCTTCCTTTCTAAGGTTCAATAGAAAATAGACTGAGATGAAAACTTCAGTCTATTTCTTTTTGCATCGAAAAATCCCCTGGCAAGTACCAGAGGATTAGAGCTTATTTCATTGTTGGGAAGAGCAATACATCACGGATAGTGGTTGTATCAGTGAGGAGCATGCAGAGACGGTCGATACCGATTCCCAAACCACCTGTTGGAGGCATACCATATTCAAGAGCCTCAATGTAGTCATAGTCGATGCCTGTTGCTTCATCGTCACCAAGTTCTTTGGCTTTAGCTTGGGCTTCAAAACGGCTAAGTTGGTCGATTGGGTCGTTCAACTCAGTAAAGGCATTACCGTACTCCTTAGTCATGATGAAGAGCTCGAAACGGTCAGTAAAGCGTTCGTCTTCAGGATTTTTCTTCGCGAGTGGAGATACAGCTACTGGATGTCCATAGACAAAGGTTGGTTGGATCAAGGTTTCTTCAACAAACTCTTCAAAGAAAGCATTGATAATGTGACCAACTTCAGTGTAGTGTTTCTCAACTGGAACTTTCTTCTCAGCAGCGATAGCTTTGGCTTCCTCGAAAGTCATGTCTTGCCAGAAATCGACACCAGTAATTTCTTTGATAGCATCCACCATGTGAACACGTTTAAATGGTTCATTGATCTTGATTTCAGTACCTTGGTAGTTAACCGGACCATCGCCCTTAACTGATTTAGCAGCGTGTTGGATAATACCTTCAGTTAAGTCCATGATGTCTTGGAAGTCTGCATAAGCTTGGTAAACTTCGATAGAAGTAAACTCAGGGTTATGAGTAGCATCCATTCCTTCGTTACGGAAGATACGGCCGATTTCATAGACACGTTCCATACCACCCACGATAAGGCGTTTCAAGTGAAGCTCAGTCGCGATACGAAGCACCATGTCAATGTTTTGGGCATTGTGGTGGGTGATAAATGGACGAGCCGCAGCACCACCAGCTTCGTTGTGAAGAACAGGTGTTTCCACTTCAAGGAAACCTTTTTGGTCAAGGTAACGACGGATTTCAGAGATGATTTTTGAACGAGTGACAAAGCGCTCAAAGCTTTCACGGTTAGAAATCAAGTCAAGGTAACGTTTACGGTAGATAGTTTCAACATCTGTCAAACCGTGGAATTTCTCTGGCAGAGGACGAAGAGCCTTAGACAAGTGTGTGATGTGGGTTGCCTTGATAGAGAGTTCTCCCATATCTGTACGCATTACTTCACCTTCGACACCAAGGAAGTCACCAAGGTCTGCTTTTTTGAAGATTTCGTAGTTTTCTTCACCGACAGCATCCTTACGAACGTAGATCTGGATTTGACCTTCGCGGTCTTGAAGGTGGGCAAAACCAACTTTACCTTTACCACGTTTGGTTACCAAGCGTCCTGCGATAGTTGCTGTTTCATTTTTATCATGTAATTGTTCTTTATCGAGGTCAGCATATTTATCTTTTAATTCTTGTGAATTTGCAGTACGTTCAAAACGTTTTCCGAAGGGATCGATTCCTTGTTCACGGAGCGCAGCCATTTTTTCACGGCGAACGATCTGCTGGTCATTTAGTTCTTCCATATGTTCTGTTGACATGGGATCCTCCTAGTTTTACTCAAAATTGAATACGATGAGTCATTTTTTGCGATACTCCCATTTTATCATAAATAAGCAAGAAATTCACGGATAATCTTTCAAAACTAAAAAGAACTTGACGCTGAAATCAAGTTCTGTTATTGATAGGAAGTATCATTCCAAGTATCGAGAGTGAATGTTTCAAAATCATGGGTTTCTAGAATGGTCAGGCTGGCATTTGCTAGACCTCCATCTTTACGAAGAAGAGGTTCTTTATAACCTAGAAGAGTACGAAGACTAGCAGTTAGGTTGGCGCCGTGTCCAACAATTAGAATACGCTCAGCAGGACTATCTTTTAATGATTTGATAAATTGGATGGTGCGTTGAGTTGTACTGTAAAGTGACTCTGCGCCAAACATTTGAGTGTCAAATTGAGCAAGATTAGATCGGAAAGCTTGGATTTGTTGCGGATAAATAGCTTCCAAGGTTGCAATTTTTAAACCTTCCAACTTCCCTAGCTGCCATTCACGAAGATTAGGAACACTTTCTAAAGGACAGGGAGTCTGGAGTTGACTTTGGATAATCTCAGCAGATTTGACCGCTCGAGGTAAATCACTTGAATAAATCTGATCAAAAGGAATCTCCTTTAGATACTGGCCAAGTCGTTTTAGGGTGTCAATGGATTCAGGAAGAAGGGGAGAATCTCCACTAGCACCTTGAAAGCGTCCTTCTTGGTTCCAGACTGTACGACCGTGGCGGACAAAGTAGAGTTTCATTACTTGTTGTCCTCCAAGATATCTGCAAAGTCAGCCTTTACAAAACTAGCCAAGTCTTGTGGTGCGACGATAATGCTGTGACCAACCTCCCCAGCAGAGACAATCATTTGATCCAAGTCTAGAGCAATCTTATCGATAAAAATAGGGTAATTGTGTTTCTGGCGAATTCCAACAGGATTATTAGCTCCATGAATGTAACCAGTTGTTTTTTCCAACTCCTTTTGTGGAATCATGCTCACTTTTTTATTTCCAGAAATTTTGGCTAGTTTCTTTTCAGACAAGTGTTGAGTGATAGGAACAATTCCGATAATCGGTCCTGTCTTGTCTCCCAAAAGAGCCAAGGTTTTGAAAATCTGATCTCGGTCATAACCTTGCTGAAGTTCTCCTTCCAGAGCATTGATTTGAATCCCCTGATGTGGGATACCTGCTTTAGACAGGATTTGTTCCACCAATGTTTTTTTGATTTTAACTTTTTTTGCCATTATTTATACTTATCCTCCAATTGGCTCATCCAAATACCAAGCCAGATTCCAAGTGCAAAGAAGAAGGCGATGATGACATAACCGACAAGTGAAAGACCTGTGTATTGGATACTTTCAGCATTTCCTGCATTTGGAATCAAGATCAAAAGGGTACTTGATAGGACGATACCGATGATGAAATGATAGACGCGTGAGTGGTAGTTGTTTAAGGCATAATCCATCAATTTTGAAAAAATGATGAGAGTTGCACCTGCACCAATTCCAATCGGGAAGAAGGTTCCCAAGAGGTCAAAGGTTTTAAAGCCAGTCAACATAGGAGCATAGAGCCCCAAAATCAAAAGTAGGTTTGATGGACTGAGGCCAGGAACTAATACGCCAAGAGCCAGCAGTGCACCTGCTAGGACAAAATTAAGAAAGCTGGCGCTCAAGGTTCCAACGACAAAATTTAAGGCATAGAGTCCTAATCCAGAAATGATAAAGGTTGTCCAGAACCAAGCTAAATCAATCTTGTCTCGGTCAGATTCTCGAGTTGATTCCTTGAGGAGGCTAGGAACTGTACCAATGATGGCACCCGCAAAGCTCCATAAGACAAAGACCTGATAATTTTCAAGCAGGTATTCAATCGGGTAGGAAAATAAGCCGATCCCCAGAAGCATGCCGATGGCAACTGGAATAAAATACAAAACATTTTCTTTAAAGTCTTTAAAGGGATGGGCTAGAAAGCCAATCATCCGTTCATAGATTCCTAAGATTGCTGCTAGAACCCCTCCGGAAATTCCCGGTAGAATAAATCCAAGAGCAATGACAATCCCTTTAATAAGGCGTGCTAACCATGAG
>DXLD01000128.1:0-4056 GCA_019414935.1 Streptococcus sp. | reverse complement strand
GATCTTGGTGAATATAAATTTGGTTTCCATGATGATGTAGAGCCTGTCCTATCGACAGGAAAAGGATTGAATGAAGATGTCATTCGTGAACTATCAGCTGCTAAGGGAGAACCTGAGTGGATGTTAGAATTCCGTTTGAAGTCTTATGAAACCTTCAAAAAAATGCCCATGCAAACCTGGGGAGCAGACTTGTCAGAGATTGACTTTGATGACTTGATCTACTACCAAAAACCTTCTGATAAACCTGCCCGTTCTTGGGATGAAGTTCCTGAAAAAATCAAAGAAACCTTTGAACGTATTGGGATTCCGGAAGCTGAGCGTGCCTATCTAGCAGGTGCCTCTGCCCAGTATGAGTCAGAAGTAGTTTACCATAACATGAAGGAAGAGTTCCAAAAATTGGGTATTATCTTTACAGATACAGATTCTGCCCTCAAGGAATACCCAGACTTGTTTAAACAATACTTTGCCAAGCTGGTACCGCCGACTGATAACAAGTTGGCAGCTCTTAACTCAGCAGTGTGGTCAGGTGGAACCTTTATCTACGTACCGAAAGGGGTCAAGGTAGACATTCCGCTTCAAACTTATTTCCGTATCAACAATGAAAATACAGGTCAATTTGAACGTACCTTGATTATCGTTGATGAGGGAGCAAGTGTCCACTACGTAGAGGGCTGTACTGCGCCTACTTATTCAAGTAACAGTTTGCACGCTGCCATCGTAGAAATTTTTGCCTTGGATGGAGCTTACATGCGCTATACAACCATCCAAAACTGGTCTGATAATGTCTATAACTTGGTAACAAAGCGTGCTAAGGCTCAAAAGGATGCCACTGTTGAGTGGATTGATGGAAACTTGGGTGCCAAAACAACCATGAAATATCCATCTGTTTATCTTGATGGAGAAGGAGCGCGTGGTACAATGCTCTCTATTGCCTTTGCCAATGCAGGGCAACATCAAGACACAGGAGCTAAGATGATTCATAACGCACCACATACCAGCTCTTCTATCGTATCTAAATCCATCGCTAAAGGCGGAGGAAAGGTTGACTACCGTGGACAAGTAACCTTTAACAAGAACTCTAAGAAATCTGTTTCTCACATTGAGTGTGATACCATTATCATGGATGACTTATCAGCATCAGATACTATTCCATTTAATGAAATTCATAATTCGCAAGTAGCTTTGGAACACGAAGCCAAGGTTTCTAAGATTTCAGAAGAACAGCTCTATTACCTCATGAGCCGTGGATTGTCAGAATCTGAGGCAACTGAGATGATTGTTATGGGATTTGTAGAACCCTTTACAAAAGAGCTTCCAATGGAATATGCAGTTGAGCTGAACCGCTTAATCAGCTACGAAATGGAAGGATCAGTTGGGTAAAACTTGATTTTAGATTTACCCAAAACCAAGAACTTTGAAGATGAACTTGTAACAAAAAAATCGCGGTTTAAATCGCGATTTTTTTTTATAATTTTTCGTTGATAAATCGGATAAACTGATTCCACCAAACTTTTAAGAAGAAAGCTTTTTCAACTTTCTTTTCTGCTACCATTTCGAAACTAGGGCGTTCTGTGGTAATGTAACCTTGACCAATCAAGTCCTTGTCTTCATAAGTCAAATGTCCAACCACTGTTCCGGCTTCAAGTGGTGCTGGGATTGCTTTAGAATCAGGAGTGAATTGAACAGATTGGGAAGATTGACTTCCAACACGTTCAATTAGAGAGATATCATCTTTGGCAACGGCAGTGACCGTATCTTCTTTTCCATCTTGTACAGGTGCTTTGCTATCTTGGTAGGCATCGCCTTTTTGAACGATTTTGCGAAGCGTGAATGTAGAAGAAATATAATCCATTAGTGAGGATGTAGCTGTGAAGCGAGCGTAAGGATTATTGTCCTGATGGTCTGCATTCAAAACAACTGTGATAACCCTCATCCCTTTTTCGACAGTAGTACCAACAAAAGATTCTCCAGCTTTGTCTGTTGTTCCTGTCTTAAGGCCATCAAAACCACCGCGATAAGCAGGCATACCCTCTAACATGTAGTTGGTAGAAGTGATTGTCATTCCAGCAAAAGTAGAAGAAGGTTTTTTCGTGATTTCTAAAACTTGTGGGTATTTTTTGATGAGGTTGCGAGCAACGATAGCGACATCATAAGCACTGAGCTTATTTTCCTCATCTTTTTTAGATCCTGGGTAAATATTATCCCCTAGAGTCTCATTATTAAGACCAGTCGTATTGACAACAGTGGCATCCTGAATTCCCCATTCTAAGAGCTTTGCCCGCATCATATCGACGAAGTCTTTTTCTGAGCCAGCAATTTTCTCTGCTAAGGCAATAGCTGCACTGTTAGCACTAGATACTAATGTTGCTTCAAGTAGTTGTTCGACGGTATAATTACGAGCCTCCATAGGAACGTTACTCGCTTCAGAATTTGTAGTTAATTTGTATGGATAATCAGAGATATCTACCGGAGTTGATAGTGTAATACTACCGTTTTCCAAGGCTTCATAGACAAGATAAACAGTAATCAATTTTGTGATTGAAGCGATTTCGACTGGCTGAGTTGCATCTTTCTCATAGAGAATTTTACCAGTATTCGCCTCAACAGCAATTGCATGTTTAGCAGCAATATTAAAATCTTGAGCAGCAACAGTAGATGCTGAGCCAATGACGGAAAGGCTTAGGAGAGTTAAAATTATTTTTTTCATAGTAAGTTTATTCTATCATAAAGAAAAAAATATTCCCAGTTTCATGATATAAGAAAGAAGCTTTTTTGAAAGTGTGGTAAAATAGATGAATGGAGGTACCCCATGTTTCGTAAGAATAAATTATTTTTTTGGACCAGTGAGATTTTATTATTAACCATCATCTTTTATTTATGGAGACAGATGGGTGGGATTATAACGCCTTTTGTAAGTGTCGCAAACACTATAATGATTCCCTTTCTTTTAGGTGGTTTTTTATATTATTTGACCAATCCTATTGTAAATTTTTTACAAAAGTATTTCAAAATTAACCGTATCATTGGTATTCTACTAACCTTGTGCGCCTTGGTCTGGGGGCTAGTTATTGGGGTAGTCTATCTCTTACCGATTTTGATTAATCAGTTGACCAGTTTGATAGCAACAAGTCAGACAATTTATAGTCGTTTGCAAGATTTGATTGTGGATTTATCTACCTATCCAGCCTTTCAAAATTTAGATATTCAAGCGACGATTCAACAGTTAAATCTCTCCTATGTAGATATTCTACAAAATATTCTAAACAGTGTTACCAATAGTGTTGGAAGTGTCCTATCTGCGCTCTTTAGTACTGTTTTGATTATTATCATGACCCCTGTATTTTTAATTTATTTTTTGTTAGATGGTCACAAATTCTTGCCGATGCTTGAACGTACTGTTTTAAAGCGTGATAAGTTGCATATTACAGGTCTTTTAAAAAATTTGAATGCTACAATCGCTCGATATATTAGTGGAGTTGCCATTGATGCGATTTTTATTGGTTGTTTAGCCTTTATCGGATATAGCGTAATCGGTTTGAAATACGCTTTGGTTTTCGCTATCTTTTCAGGATTAGCCAATCTCATTCCTTATGTAGGACCAAGTATTGGTCTAGTTCCGATGATTATCGCAAATGTCTTTACTGATCCTCATAGAATGCTGATTGCAGTTGTTTACATGCTGATTATTCAGCAAGTGGATGGGAATATCCTCTACCCTCGAATCGTTGGCGGAGTGATGAAGGTTCATCCAATTACGATTTTAGTATTACTTTTGTTATCAAGTAATATCTATGGTGTTATTGGCATGATTGTCGCAGTACCAACCTATTCTATCTTAAAAGAAATTTCTAAGTTTTTATCACGTTTGTATGAAAATCATAAAATAATGAAAGAACGAGAAAGAGAATTAGCTAAGTAAAAGTCAGGAATTCCTGATTTTTCTTTTTGTTTAGCTAGGTGATAGGAGTAGAAGTGTCGTTTAGAATTAGTTGATTAAGAATAATGGTAAATTCGCAAACTAAGTTCCACCGCTAGTAGAAGTGGAAGTTAGTCTGA
>DXLD01000127.1:0-4074 GCA_019414935.1 Streptococcus sp. | reverse complement strand
AGCCCATTATTTTACAGCAATAGGCCCTCAGAGTAAGACTTCTCTAAAATCTAGACTTTAAAGAGTTTCAAGTATTTCTGCGTCTTCGTCACCTCACGGGATGACATTAAAAACCTTTGCTTGTGATAGTATAGCAAAAATTGTAAACTTTGTAAATCATTTTTTAGTAAAAAATTTAAAGCGGGCGTTTGTTGGGTATGCCAGGCTTACGTGGATATTTATTTGGCGTTTCTTTTTTCTTTTCTACCACTGTGATGTAACGCGGATCTCCATTTGGTAGGTCGTAACTGAGATTATCTTCGACCTTACTAAAGAGGAGATTGAGGGCATTATTGGCTTCTAACAATTCCTCGGGGGCATTGCTGGCTTTGAGTGCCAGTAGTTTCCCGCCAACTTTGAGGTAAGGAATTGTCAATTCAGATAAAACCTGCATGCGGGCAACCGCACGAGCTGTTACAAAATCATATTGAGCACGGAAGTTCTTGTCTTGAGCAAAGTCTTCTGCACGTCCATGGTAGAAATGAACACCGTCCAAATCCAGTTCTTGAGCCAAGAGTTGGAGGAAGTTGATGCGCTTATTTAGCGAATCAATGATGGTCACATCTAACTGAGGATAGAGAATTTTCATCGGTAGACTAGGAAATCCTGCCCCAGCTCCGATATCAAGCAGTTTGATAGTTTCATTGGGAATCAAACCTTGAAGAATAGGTGCAATCGAATCGTAAAAATGTTTGAGATAAACTTCTTCCTTGTCTGTAATAGCCGTCAAATTAATCTTCTCATTCCACTCGACCAAGAGCTCAAAATAACGTTCAAATTGTTCTTTCTGCTGGTCCGAAAGTGGAAGATTTTGCTCGGCAAGCAAGTTGTAAAATGTTTCTGGTTTCATAGTTATTTCCTTCTTTAGTATCA
This sequence comes from Streptococcus sp., assembly GCA_019414935.1. Classification (GTDB taxonomy): domain Bacteria; phylum Bacillota; class Bacilli; order Lactobacillales; family Streptococcaceae; genus Streptococcus. The sequence goes on along the minus strand of DXLD01000127.1, from coordinate 3,162 downwards.
TCTTATTTTACCACAATCCTAAAAAATTTGATATACTGGTACTAATCTAAAAGCAGAAAGGACTTATATAATGACTTGGATTATTCTTGGAGTTATCGCTCTTATTGTGATTTTTGTGATTGTTAGCTATAACGGTTTGGTTAAGAATCGTATGCAAACAAAGGAGGCTTGGAGTCAGATTGATGTTCAGTTGAAACGTCGAAATGACCTCTTGCCAAACTTGATTGAGACTGTAAAAGGTTATGCCAAATATGAAGGTTCTACCCTTGAAAAGGTGGCAGAACTACGTAACCAAGTGGCGGCAGCGACTTCACCAGCAGAAGCTATGAAAGCTAGTGATGCCCTTACTCGTCAGGTTTCAGGTATTTTTGCAGTTGCAGAAAGTTATCCAGATTTGAAAGCCAGTGCCAACTTTGTTAAATTGCAAGAGGAGTTGACCAATACAGAAAATAAGATTTCTTACTCTCGTCAACTTTACAACAGTGTTGTCAGCAACTACAATGTAAAATTGGAAACTTTCCCAAGCAATATTATCGCTGGAATGTTTGGATTTAAAGCAGCAGATTTCCTTCAAACTCCAGAAGAGGAAAAGGCAGTACCTAAAGTTGATTTTAGCGGTTTAGGTGACTAAGATGCTGTTTGATCAAATTGCAAGCAATAAACGAAAAACGTGGATTTTGTTGCTGGTATTTTTCCTACTCTTAGCTCTTGTTGGCTATGCGGTTGGTTACCTCTTTATGCGGTCTGGGCTTGGTGGTTTGGTTATCGCACTGATTATCGGCTTTATCTATGCCTTGTCCATGATTTTTCAATCGACAGAGATTGTCATGTCCATGAATGGAGCGCGTGAGGTGGATGAGCAAACGGCACCAGACCTTTACCATGTAGTGGAAGATATGGCTATGGTCGCTCAGGTTCCTATGCCCCGTGTTTTCATCATTGATGATCCAGCCTTAAATGCCTTTGCGACAGGTTCTAACCCTCAAAACGCAGCGGTTGCTGCGACGTCAGGTCTCCTAGCTATCATGAATCGTGAAGAACTAGAAGCTGTTATGGGACATGAAGTCAGTCATATTCGTAATTACGATATCCGTATTTCGACTATTGCTGTTGCTCTTGCTAGTGCTATCACCATGCTTTCTAGCATGGCAGGTCGTATGATGTGGTGGGGTGGAGCAGGTCGCAGACGAAGTGATGATGACCGAGATGGAAATGGCCTAGAAATCATTATGCTAGTGGTTTCCCTCCTAGCTATTGTGTTGGCACCTCTCGCTGCAACCTTGGTGCAACTAGCTATTTCTCGTCAGAGGGAATTCCTAGCTGATGCTTCAAGTGTCGAGTTGACTCGCAATCCTCAAGGAATGATTAATGCTCTACGCAAGTTAGACAACAGTAAACCGATGAGTCGTCCTGTCGATGATGCCAGCAGTGCACTTTATATCAATGATCCCAAGAAAGGGGGAGGGTTCCAAAAACTCTTTTATACCCACCCACCTATCTCAGAACGGATTGAACGTTTGAAACATATGTAAAAAAGAATCCAGAGGTTGTCTCTGGATTTTTGATATGTTGCAAATTTATAATTCTTCTAAATTAACTAGCTCCAAACCGTGTTCTGTCAAGAGATAGATGGTCGAACAGACTTCTTTTAAGAAACGACGGTCATGCGAAACAGTGATGATACCGCCTGGATATGTTGCAAAGAGTTTTCTGATTTCGGGTTGAGAAGTGGGAGAAAAGTTTCGTGTGGGTTCGTCCAGAAGGAGAAAGTTTGGTTTGCGCAGTACTAAATCCAAAAGCAGGAGTTTACCTTGTTGTCCGCCAGATAAGGAGCTAATTTGATGCTGCATTTCTGGATAACTAAAATTGAGACTGGCTAAGTGAGATTGGATTTTCTGCAGTTCCTCTTTTTCCCCAGTTTTGCTGAGATAGGCGATTGGGGATAAATCCAATTGCAGTTTTTTGTGGTAATCTTGCGGCATATAACCAAGGGAAATCTCTCTTTTATCATTAAGAAGTTGCTGTAACTTGGCTAACAGAGTTGACTTTCCAACACCATTTTGGCCGATGATACCGATTTTTTCTTGCCCACGGACAGTTAGTTGTAGTTCCTGAGACAAAACTCGGTCGTCAATGGATAAATTTTCTTTTTCCAGCTGGATTAAGACTTTAGAAGCCGGCAATGGCTGTATATCTGAGAAGAAAAGTTGAATGTGTTCTTCTTTAAGTGGTTTTTGGGTCATGGACTGAGCTGTCTTTTCAATGCGTTTTTCTTGAGAGAGAACATTTTTCATCTTTTTAGCCAATAGGCGACCGGCAGTACTGTCTTTAGTGGCTCGAAGCGCAGTTTCTACATTTTGCTTGACTCGCCGATGTTTTTCCATGGTTTTATCGTAGGCTCTTTGCTCGTTAGCAGCTTGCTGGCTTTGTTTGGTAAAATTAGCCTTTCTCTGGTCGCTATAGCTATCATAATCTAAATGTTCTACTAGTGTCTCCGCTTCTTTCCGGTGCTTGATTAGTCGCAAGTGGACAATAGTATCAGCCGTTTTAGAAAGAAAGTCTTCATCGTGGGAAATGAAAATAATGGTTTGCCGAATCTTGCGAATCTGACCTTTTAGCCAATCAACCGTTTCAAGGTCCAAGTCATTTGAAGGTTCATCTAAAAATAGAATCTCAAAGGGTTTCGCTAACTCATGGATGAGCTGAATTTTTAAAGCTTCGCCACCTGATAGACTGCCAATATCTTGGTCGCTAGCGAAACGATTGCTATCAAAATGCAATTCTTCAGCCAAACGATAGAGGATACTGTAGTCTAAATCAATAGAATCTAAAAAGAAGTAGTCGTGTAGAGTTTTCTTTTTCAGCTCCTCGGAGAGTTTTTGAGGAATGTAGGCCAGTGACTGATAGTCAGATTGGATGTTTCCCTTGATAGTGAAATCAGGCAAAACTTCCTCCATTAAAGCTCGTAGCAAGGTTGATTTGCCATTTCCTTCTTCGCCAATAATAGCTACCTTTTCTCCGTCTTGGATAGTCATGCTTAAGTCGGCTACAAGGTCTTGTAAATCTTTGTTTTGTGTGATGGTCAGATGATTGATTTTTATCATATGATTGCCCTTTCTAGAATGTCCATAGTGCATAACAAAAAGCTCTACTTTACCTAGT
>DXLD01000126.1:0-4140 GCA_019414935.1 Streptococcus sp. | reverse complement strand
TAGGTCAAGAAAAGGACAAGTCTATGATGGGTGTAGAGGGGCGTTACCTGAATTTCTATGTTCCATATGGCTATAGAGGAGATATCAAGGTAGAAGCCAAGAGCGGAAACGAAGTGAAGACCTGGTCAACGAAAGTTGTGGATAATATTCATGATGATAGTGGAAAGAGAGGTTACTATCGTATTGAAGAATCGAATGATCAATACACCTACCTCGATGCTAAATGGGATTATCAAACCAAGACTTACAATGCTACCTTACCAGAGACTGTCAATGGTCAAAAAGTCTTTGCTTGGGCGGACTATGACAATGGCGAGTTGAAACTTGAAAAACTAAAATCTATCAGTCATAAATATGATGATGGAGGATCTTTCAAAGAACTTTATCCGATTGTAAAAGCAGAAAGTTGGCTAAAATCAAACCAAAACTGGTACTATCAAAAACAAGGTCAATTAGTACAGAACGCTTGGGTTAAGGACAAGGGAACTTGGTACTTTATGAATGATAAAGGAGTCATGTTCAATCAAACTTGGCTCTATCAAGGTGGGAACTGGTATGCCTTTAGATCATCAGGAGCCATGATTGCTAGTAACTGGATTTATGACCAAGGCCAGTGGTACTATTTATCAACTTCAGGAGCTATGAAAGCAAGCACTTGGATATATGACAAGGGAGAATGGTATTATGTAAGTTCTTCTGGTGCCATGTTAGCGAATGATTGGGTCAAAGATAATGGCAAGTGGTATTATCTGGCTTCATCAGGTAAGATGCTTCGCAATACCTACACACCAGATGGTTACTACGTTGGTAACTCAGGCGCCTGGCAATAAGTATAAGAAGTCCTTTTCCTTAAAGGAAGAGGCTTTTTACTTGCTTTTCTGCTGCTTCCTCATTTGTCCTAAAGCCTTTTTTGTGTTAAAATGAATGGTATGAAAGCTAAAAAAATGTGGATGGCAGGTCTGGCCCTGCTTGGTATTGGGAGCCTTGCCCTTGCTACGAAAAAAGTTGCAGATGACCGTAAGCTCATGAAGACTCAGGAAGAGTTGACAGCGATTGTGCGAGACCATTTTTCAGACATGGGGGAAATTGCGACCCTCTATGTTCAAGTCTATGAAAGCAGTCTAGAGAGCTTGGTTGGTGGCGTCATTTTTGAGGATGGCCGTCATTATACCTTTGTCTATGAAAATGAAGACCTAGTCTATGAGGAGGAAGTCTTATGATACAACCAACAAGTTTAGAAGAGTTAGCATCTTTAGTAGAAAAAGATGGCAAGAAGGTCTTTCTTTTTGTAGCAGACTGGTGTGGCGATTGTCGTTATATCTATCCTGCATTGCCAGAGATTGAGGAGACCAATCCAGAGTTCACCTTTATTCGCGTGGATCGAGACCAGTATATGGATTTGGCCAAACTCTGGGATGTATATGGAATTCCTAGCCTTGTTGTTCTAGAAAAAGACAAGGAAATTGGTCGTTTTGTTAATCGCGACCGTAAAAGCAAGCAACAAATTAACGACTTTTTAGCAGGACTGAAATAGGAGAAAATAGAAACAATGATTTTTACATATAACAAAGAACATGTCGGTGATGTCCTTATGGTCATCGTGAAAAATAGCGGAGATGCCAAACTGGATGTGGAGCGCAAAGGCAAGGTAGCTCGTGTTTTCCGCAAAGATAATGGGGAAACAGTGGCGTGGAATATTTTCGAAGTTTCAAGTTTGTTTGAAATTGCAGAGCGCGGTCAAGTCTTTTTGACAGATGAGCAAGTCGCTCGTTTGAACCAAGAATTACAAACGGAAGGTTTTACAGAAGAAATTTTCAATGACAAGGAACCTAAGTTTGTTGTTGGTGAAATTGTCGAGATGGTAGCTCATCCAGATAGTGACCACCTCAACATCTGCCAAGTTGCAGTCGCAAGTGACAAGACAGTGCAAATTGTTGCAGGGGCTCCCAATGCGCGTGTCGGGTTGAAAACCATTGTGGCTCTTCCTGGAGCTATGATGCCCAAAGGCAATCTTATTTTCTCAGGCGAACTTCGTGGTGAAAAGAGTTTTGGAATGATGTGCAGTCCTCGTGAATTGCATTTGCCAAACGCTCCGCAAAAACGTGGTGTTATTGAGTTATCAGAAGACCAAGTTGTCGGAACCCCATTTGATCCAGCTAAACACTGGACTGCCTAAGATGTTGTTAGTATCTGATACACCAGATAGAAGGAAATAAGATGGCAAAAAATGTAGTGATTACAGGAGCGACATCAGGAATCGGTGAAGCGATTGCGCGTGCTTATCTGGAGCAGGGTGAGAATGTTGTTCTAACCGGACGACGGACAGACAGACTAGAAGCCCTCAAGTCGGAGTTTTCAGTAGCCTTTCCAAATCAAACAATTTGGACCTTTCCACTGGATGTGACGGATATGGACATGGTAAAGACGGTCTGCTCCGATATTCTAGAAACGATAGGGAAGATTGATATCTTGGTCAACAACGCCGGGCTGGCTCTAGGTTTAGCACCTTATCAGGACTATGAAGAGATGGATATGTTGACTATGCTGGATACCAATGTTAAGGGTTTGATGGCAGTCACTCGCTGTTTCTTGCCAGCAATGGTAAAAGCTAATCAAGGGCATATTATTAATATGGGCTCAACTGCAGGAATTTACGCCTATGCTGGTGCTGCTGTTTATTCAGCTACCAAGGCAGCGGTTAAGACCTTTTCAGACGGTCTGCGAATTGATACCATCGCAACGGATATCAAGGTGACGACCATTCAACCGGGGATTGTCGAAACAGATTTTTCTATGGTACGTTTTCATGGTGATAAAGAGCGTGCTGCAACGGTCTATCAGGGAATTGAAGCCTTGCAAGCTCAGGATATTGCCAACACAGTAGTTTATGTGACCAGTCAACCTCGTCGTGTGCAGATTACAGATATGACTATTATGGCAAATCAACAGGCGACAGGTTTCATGGTTCATAAAAAGTAAAAAATTTCCTCGAAAAGTTACAAATTTTTGTAACTTTTTTTGATTTCCTACGAATAGATAAGTAGGAGGAATAAAATATGTATAATAAAGTTATCATGATTGGGCGTTTAACGTCTACACCAGAATTGCACAAAACCAACAATGACAAGTTGGTAGCGCGAGCAACTATCGCTGTGAACCGTCGTTACAAAGATCAAAACGGTGAACGTGAAGCTGATTTTGTCAATATGGTCCTATGGGGCAGACTAGCAGAAACTTTGGCAAGCTACGCAACCAAAGGTAGTCTCATTTCTGTTGATGGGGAATTGCGTACCCGTCGTTTTGAGAAAAATGGTCAAATGAATTATGTGACCGAAGTCCTCGTCACAGGATTCCAACTCTTGGAAAGTCGTGCCCAACGTGCCATGCGTGAAAATAATGTAGGCCAAGATTTGGCGGACTTGGTCTTGGAAGAGGAAGAATTGCCATTTTAAGTATTGAAAAGTCTGAGTTGGTCTCAGGCTTTTTATCTTGAAAAAGTCAGACTTTTTTCTTGACTATTTTTGACCAAGTGATACAATAGAACTATGAATTAGCACTCGAATATAAAGAGTGCTAATGATATCTATCTCATTATGGAGGAAAGCAGATGTTGAAACCATTAGGGGACCGTGTGGTCTTAAAAATCGAAGAAAAAGAACAAACTGTTGGAGGCTTTGTCCTTGCAGGCTCAGCCCAAGAAAAAACAAAAACAGCTCAAGTTGTGGCTACTGGACAAGGTGTTCGTACCTTGAACGGTGACTTGGTTGCTCCAAGTGTTAAAGCTGGAGACTGTGTCTTAGTTGAAGCCCACGCAGGTATTGATGTCAAAGATGGTGATGAAAAGTACATCATCGTAGGCGAAGCTAACATCTTGGCTATCATTGAAGAATAGAAGGAGAAAGTAAGTATGTCAAAAGAAATTAAATTTTCATCAGATGCCCGTTCAGCTATGGTCCGTGGTGTCGATATCCTTGCAGACACTGTTAAAGTAACCTTGGGACCAAAAGGCCGTAATGTCGTTCTTGAAAAGTCATTCGGTTCACCCTTGATTACCAATGACGGTGTGACTATTGCCAAAGAAATCGAATTGGAAGACCATTTTGAAAATATGGGTGCCAAATTGGTATCAGAAGTAGCTTC
>DXLD01000125.1:0-4231 GCA_019414935.1 Streptococcus sp. | reverse complement strand
TCTGCTGACTTGCCTTCAACACCGACTTGGTAGTTGAGCTGGCTCATCTGGCTTTCAGTAATTTTACCAGCCAATTTATTGAGAACTTTCTCCAACTCAGGATGTTTCTTGAGAAGAGCTTCTTTCATGAGTGGCGCTCCTTGATAAGGTGGGAAGAGTTGCTTGTCATCTTCCAAGACCTGCAAATCATAACGCGCCAACTCTGCATCTGTCGAATAGGCATCCGTGATTTGAATATCGCCTGACTGAATTGCCTGATAGCGAAGGGCTGGCTCCATGGTCGCTACATTGAGGTTAAGACCATACATTGATTGCAGGCCCTTATTTCCATCTTCACGGTCATTAAATTCGAGAGTAAAGCCTGCCTTCAACTGTCCTTCCACTTTTTTCAAGTCCGAAATAGTCTTCAAGCCATATTCTTGAGCAATCTTTTTAGGAACAGCTACAGCGTAGGTATTTTGATAAGACATAGGTTTGAGATAGGCTAGATGATCCTGTTTGGCAATACCATCACGCGCCACATCATAAACCTGCTCTGGCTCATGACTCACCTTCGGTGATGGCTGAAGCAAACTTTCAGTCACCGTACCGGTAAATTCAGGGTAGATGTCAATATCGCCTTTTTTCAGAGCTTCATAGAGGAAGCTTGTTTTCCCAAAATTTGGTTTAACAGTTGCAGTCATACTGGTATTTTCCTCAATGAGGAGTTTATACATATTGGCCAAAATTTCTGGTTCTGGACCCAATTTCCCAGCAATAACCAAGTTTTCTTTCTCTTTCTGAGCCAAAAGGGCTGGACTATAAGACAGACCGAGCAATATTGTCACCAAGGCAAAACCAGAGAAAATCGTCCGCAATTTTGCTTTTTCCATCACTTTTAATAGTAAGTTAAAGGCGATAGCCAGCACTGCAGAAGAAAGTGCCCCAATCAAAATCAGACTGGCATTATTACGGTCAATTCCCAAAAGGATAAAGGAACCCAGTCCCCCTGCCCCAATCAAGGCTGCCAAGGTGGCCGTACCGATAATCAAGACTGCTGCCGTGCGAATTCCAGACATTATGACAGGCATGGCAAGTGGAATTTCAAACTTCTTGAGTCGCTCCCATCTAGTCATCCCAAAGGCAATACCAGCCTCCTGCAGACTTGGATCAATTCCCTTCAACCCAGTGATGGTATTTTGTAAAATTGGAAAAATCGCATAAATCACTAGCGCTGTTAAAGCCGGCAAGGTTCCAATTCCCATCAAGGGGATAAAGAGCCCCAACAAGGCCAAAGACGGGATGGTCTGGAAAATTCCTGCAATCTGCAAGACCCAGTCCGCCAACTTCTCATGATAGCGGAGATAAACAGCCAAAGGAATCGCGATAAAAATAGCCAGCAACAAGGTCAAAAGTGACAACTGCAAATGCTGAGATAGAGCTGTCAACCAATCACTAAAACGATCCTGAAAAGTTGCAATTAAATTAGTCATGAACACTACCTCCAAACAAGTCTGCTACAAAGTCTGTGGCAGGAGCTTTTAAAATAGTCTCGGGATTCGCCACCTGACGAATCTCTCCATCCTGCAAGACAGCAATACGATCCGCCAACTTCAAGGCCTCATCCGTATCATGGGTTACAAAAATAGTTGTCATCCCAAACTCCTTATGCAATTCTTTAGTCAAAACCTGCAACTGTTTTCTTGAAATAGCATCCAAAGCTGAAAAAGGTTCATCCATGAGGAGAATCTTAGGCTGACCAATCATGGCACGGACAATACCAACCCGTTGCTGTTCTCCACCAGATAATTCACTCGGAAGTCTATGCCCATACTCAGCTACTGGTAATCCAACTTTTGCCAAAAGCTCTTCTGTTTTTTGAGCAATTTCTTCCTTAGTCCAACCCTTCATTTCAGGGATCAGAGCAATATTTTCCTCAACTGTTAGATTGGGAAAGAGAGCAATAGCCTGTAAAACATATCCAGTAGAAAGCCGGAGTTCACGCTCATCATAGTCTTTGATGCGCTTTCCATCCATATAAATATTTCCATCAGTTGGTTCCAAGAGACGGTTAATCATCTTAATCATGGTCGTCTTACCTGACCCAGAAGGCCCAACTAAAACCATGAACTCCCCATTCTCAATCTTTAAATTGACATCTCTCAAGACATCTTTTTCTGTATATCGTAGTGCTACATTTTTGTATTCAATCATGTTCTTCCTCTTTTAAAACTTATCTCTATTGATCAAGGATTCTATCTTAGGCAAAACTTCCTTATTATCCCAATACTCCACAATTTTCCCGTTTTCTAGACGGAAGATATCGCACTGGGCACAGGCATCACCATCAATTTGAGTCTGACCAGAGCTAACCACATAGTTTCCTTATCCTAAGAGTTGGAAAACAAAGTAAAAAGTGACCTTTGCTTATAAACAGCTAATTTGATCTATCTTAAACCTCATTTTCCTTCTCTTTCAAATTAGCCAAAATTCTTTCTTGAAAACCTTCAAACTGACGAATTTCTTCCTTTGAAAATCCTTTGTAAAAAATCGTATCCAATTTCTGACTGACTCGATCCCCCACTTCTTTTTGGGCCAGCCCCAACTCTGTTAAAACCAAATACTTCTTACGCTTATCTTCTCCACATGGACTAATCGTTACAAGATTTTGTTCCTCTAGTTTTTTAATCATCGTCGTCAGTGTATTATTAGCAAGCCCAGTTTCCAGAGCAATATCTGTCGCAGTTGCACAGCCAGTTTCACTATTCCATAAAACCGCTAAAATCTTTCCCTGCTCACTCCTATAAAGAGCTTCAGGGTCTTGGCTCAGTAACTTTTGAAAAATCCGCCCATTCAATAAACGAATATGATGAGCTAGCAAATGACTATCTTTCATGACACCTCCAATTTATTTCGATATCGAAAAGAATAAAATAATTGTAACACTCATCATTCTAACTGTCAACTATTTCGATTTGGAAATAATTTTTCCCAGTAAAAAAATCTCCCACCCAAGGTAGAAGATTTCAATCTTATAAAACTTAATCCGTCATGTCCGATACCAACGTTCGATGCTCCAATGGAATGCTGCACATAACTAGCAAGAAAATGAAACCTGACTGAATCCAGAAGAGGGCTAAGTCAAAGATTCCGTGTACAGCAACCACTGTAAGGAAAGATAGATAAAGACCGATAATCGGACGTTTCCCCGACTCCTGGCTCATATCCATCATCAAGCGAACAGGAGCAACAGAAGACAAAACTAATAAAATGGTCCCCACAATTCCGTAACTCAGAATCGTATCAATATAAAGGCTGTGAGCATGTTCATGATAAGGAGCATTTATCCGAGGATAAGAGTGCATATAGGTCAATGGCCCTTCCCCCCAAAAAGGATTTTGTTTAAACAAGGCCATCCCAGCATCCCATATAGAAATGCGTTCTTCCATAGAAGAGTCTAAAGTCCCCATCCGAACTCCCAAATCACTAGAAAAGAGGAAACTCAAGCCAATCGCAAAGACCCCAATACTAAGCCAAAAGGCCTTCCAGTTTTTAATGGTCGTAAAGAGATAAATAATGGCTCCAGCGATAATAGCAGGAAAGGCAGTTCGATTTTGCGTAAAGTTCAATCCAAAGAGATTCACAAAGCCTGCAATCACACAGAATACTTTCAACCAATTCAACTTGGTCGTTGTGAACAGATAAAAGGCTATCATGATACAGAAACAACAAATGATTCCATAGTAATTAGGATTAAAAAAGGTCACTTCTGCACGATTCTGATGCCACACCTGCATATTGGGTGAAAGAAAAGCATAGTTAAATTTCTTCACAATTTGGAAATGTTCTAAACTCGCAAAAGCAGCTGACAAGACGCTACCAAACAGGACGAGCTGCAAAATCAATCGAAAGAATTTATGTGATAAAATCGACTGATAGTGCAAAAAGAAAACAGTAAATAGAAAAATTCCTACTGAAGCTACGACTCCCATCCAATTTTGTGCAAAAATGGATATTACAGTACTATAGCCCAGAAAAAGAAGCAGCATCGGATGCTCCCCCATTTTCTGAAGAATACTTTTCATGTCTCCTGTAAAAATTAAACTGATAATATATAAACAGAATACAACTACAAAAAGATAAAAGGGTAAAAAGATACTCAGGATAATTCCCAATAAAATCAGCTCTTTACTAGACAACCCTTTCAGCTTTTCAATAAAGCCTATTGATTTCAAAATGAATCCTTTCTCTC
>DXLD01000124.1:0-4259 GCA_019414935.1 Streptococcus sp. | reverse complement strand
ATTCGTCATCTTCGATTTCCCCACTTTCTGATGGTGTAGAAGGTGCTGCTACAGCTACTTTTTGGCTATTTTTGAAGTGAAGCACTGCAAGGAAGATACCTACGATAGAGATACCAATCATAGACAAACCTTTGAAGTTGTTCACGAAACCAATTTTTTCAGCAACATCTTTAGGTAGAGTACCGATAACACCTGCAACAGCGCCACCAAGACCTGTTACATATGAGTAAAGAACAGTCAACATAGCTGTCAAACCAAATCCCATTGCAAGGTAGTGAAGGTTACGTTTAACTGGAAGGTAACGAAGCAAGATTGCAAATCCAAGACCTGGAAGCATACGTCCTGCAAGTGTCAAACCATCTGCAAGCCATTGGTATTCTTTAACTAAGTCTACTACGTGTTGTACAAAGGCACCACCAAAGGCAAGCGCGAAGAAGACTGGAAGGGCACGAGATAGAGCCCATGGAATCGCACCAAGCAAGTAGTTGCGTTCGATACCTTTGTAATCAAAGCGGTCGATTGCAGCATCAATACGGTGTGCGAAGAAAGTAGTTGTCATACGTCCAAGAACGTCGAAGTATGTTAAAAGTGCTGCTACTGGTACAGCGATTGTTGTAATCGCAAGGTCTGTAGCGATTCCTTGTGAAACTGAGAATGCTGTTGCAAGAACCGCACCAGAAGTTGCGTCAATACGAGAAGCACCACCAAAGGTACCTACCCCAAGTACGAACAGTTGCAAGTTACCACCGATAAGCAGACCAGTAGTCACATCTCCCATAATTAAACCAGTAATGAAACCAGCAAATACAGGGGAACCTGCAGATGAAACGATCGTCAACTCATCACAGATTTGATAAGCTGAGTACAAAGTGAGAAGTAAAATTTGCCACCATTGTATCATAACAATGACCTCCTAAAAATTTTTTCCTATTTTAATAAGCTCAAAAAGTCTGAAATTGGATCATTTGGAACCATTTGAGCAGTAAGTTTAACACCTTTTTCTGCCAGTTTGTGGAAGTCTTCCACATCCTTGTCCACTACATTGATAGAACGTGTAATGGCACGAGTTTCTGGTGTTTGAGACATATTCCCAACATTGAGAGTTTCAAGTGGTACACCTGCTTCGACCAAACCAAGGAAGCGGTCTGGCTTACGAGCCACGATAAAGAGACGTTGGCTATCATATTTACCAGCAAGAATATTGGCTGCCGCTTTTTCAATTGGCAAAATACTCAATTTCACACCTGGTGGTGTCGCGAGTTTCAAACCACTCTTTTCAACGTCGTTGTTGACAACTTCGTCATCTACAACCATAATACGTGAAACATTTAGTTTTCCAGCCCAAAGATTGGCTACTTGTCCGTGGATCAAACGTCCATCGATACGGCATCCTACAATTGTCATAAGTTTTCCCCCTTTATATGTTTTAGTGTAGGTTTTCGAGTTAAATGAATCTCTTCTTTATATTCACCCTCTGTCTCAAAGATAATAATGCGGTTTGCACCTTCCTTGAGGTAGCTATGAGGGATATAAAGCGAGAGGGTCGGGCCGACGTTCCAAAAACGTCCTAGATTCTGCCCATTGACAAAGGCAACTCCCTTACCAAACTCAGACAAGTCTAGGTAAGTATCTTTTGGCGCTTCGATTGTAAAATCATAAGCATAAAAGGCTGGTTGTCCTTCTGTCCATCCTTTTGAAAAATCAATTTTCTCAGGATTGTCTAGTGGGAGTGGATAGTGTTTCCAGTTTAGTAAGAAGTGCAAATCCTTACAAACCCCTGTCCGAATTCCCTTACGTTGCGTATCCGCTAAGAACTTGTGTCCATAGTTGACACGTCCCATATTTTCTACCAAGATATCTAACCTAGATAGCGCTTTCTTTTTACCTTGATAAAAAATATCTTCCCCAATTTCTGTCTGATATTGGGTTTCGACCCACTGACCATCGACATAAAGCTGAGCTCTATCTCGACCGTCAATGATACGAAGTCTTTCTTCTTCTGCATCCCAGTTTGTTTCTGTTCGATAGAGTAGATAGCCATAGCTTTGTCCCAACTCCTCCATCTTTTTAGGATAGAGGCTTTCTACTGGACTGGACAAGCTATCCAAAGTTTCAAACAAGGAAACTTTTTCAACTAGTGGAATAGCATCCAACTCCATACTCTCTTTGTAGAGTGGTTCCAGCTGCGGATACTCTGGAAAATGTGTTGCCATCATCTTCTTGACTGCCAGATATTTGGCAGTTGGATTTCCTTCTTCATCCAGAAGGGCATCGTAATCATAAGATGTAACTTGTGGCAGGTCCAAAGTCCCTCGAGCTGAGCAACCATTCATGAAGCCAAAGTTTGTACCACCGTGGAACATGTAGAGATTGATAGAGCCTTGTTCCAATACCTCTCGAACAGCATCTGCCAATTCTTTCGGATCCCGTGTGATAATCGGTTCTTTCCAACGATTGAACCAGCCGTCCCAGAACTCCATACACATGAGTGGCCATTTCTTACCATGCTCATCAAAGAATTCCTGCATCTGTGAAAAGTTATAAGGTGCCTTAGAACCAAAGTTCCCTGTCACAAAGAGGTCATCTTCGATTAAGGTTCCAGCTTTCAGAGTAGCTCTCCATGGACCATCTGATGTAAAGAGAGGACAGGTTACGCAACGCTCTTCCATCAACTGTCGAATTGCTCTCAGATAAGCCTTATCTTCTCCATAAGAACCATACTCATTTTCAACCTGCATCATGATGATATTGCCACCCTTGTCCAACAAATGTGGCACCAATCGTGACAAGAGCTGGTCATAGTAGCGACCGATAGCTTCAATATAAGCAGGATCTGAGGAACGAAGTCTCATATTCTTTGTTAAGAGCCAGGCTGGTAAGCCACCGAATTCCCACTCCGCACAGATGAAGGGTGACGGACGAACGATAGCGTAGAGACCCAAATCTTGTGCTGTCTGAAGAAATCGCTCCAAATCCAGAGCTCCTTCAAAGTGAAACTCACCCTCACGAGGCTCGTGTAAATTCCAGGCCACATAAGTCTCTACTGTATTAAAACCAAGAGCCTTCAAGTTATAGAGCGAATGATACCAATCTTCTGGAGGAACCCTAAAATAATGAATGGCGCCAGATAAAATCTTAAATGATTTTCCATCGAGATAAAAATCATCCCGTATCTCAAATCGTGTCATATTCTTACCTTCTGACAATAAAGTTTACGCTTTCATTTGTTGATATAGTAAATATATCTCAATATCTTACATTTGTCAATAGGTTTTCACAATTTTTTTCATTTTTCACTAAATTTTACACAAAAAACTTATAAAAATCTTGTAATCTATAGTCATAACAACATTTTAGCACCATGTATAAAAATGTAGGTTTTTCTATTTATTCCTATGTAAATTAACCTTATAGCCTATTATTCTAATTTTTTTATTCAAAAGGCTACTATTCTTTCCAGTTTTATGGTAAAATCTTTAACGGAGAAGGAAAATCGAGGTGAAAATATGGCAATTCCAAAGTATCAATATATTAAAGATGAGTTAAAGAACAAAATCATTTCTGGTCAATTTGCCAGTGGAGATAAATTCTACACTGAAGCTGAATTGATTGCAATGTATGATGTTAGTTCTATCACAGTTGTTCGCGCTTTAAACGACCTTGCCAAGGATGGCTATATTGTCCGTCAACAAGGAAAGGGTACATTCGTTTCACGCGCACGCAAACACAAACTCGTAGAGTTTTCAGATGTAGAAGTTTTTGAAACTAAAGATGATAAAGTTACCGTCCTTTCTATTGAGCGTGGAAATAAACTAAGCTACTTAGAAAAACTTGGACTACGCGGAGATCAGTTCTACTACAAGATTGAACGCGTTCGCGAAACAGGTGGTGTTGTGTACATCTACCATACATCTTACATCCCAGAACAATACATCAACGCAAATTATCCAAATCTTGAATATTATAGCTCTATCTATAACCGTTTCAAATTGGATTACCACATTCACATGAATGATGAACATTTTGAAGAAATCAATGAAATAGCATTTCCAACTCCAGAACATGCGGCTTCAATCCTCGGAGTCGATGAACAATTCCCAACCGTTTTACAAACCAAGACTACTAAACTAGAGTCTACTGGTCAAATTCTTGCATACAGCGAAACATATAAACGCGCAGATTACTACAAAATCAAATTCATTTCATGTGACCGTGATCACTAAGAAGAAAGCCTAAGCCTTGCTTGGGCTTTTTCTATG
>DXLD01000123.1:0-4424 GCA_019414935.1 Streptococcus sp. | reverse complement strand
TGAAGAAGGTAGCCAACCTAAGAAAGATATCCCAGGATATGAGTTTGTTAAGACTACAACTGATAAAGATGGTAATGTAACTCACGTTTACCGTAAGGTAGTTAAAACAACTACATCATTCGTAGACGGAAATGGTAACCCAGTTTCACCAAATGAAGAAGGTAACCAACCTAAGAAAGATATCCCAGGATACAAATTCGTAACAACTAAGAAACTTCCAAATGGAGATATCGAGCATGTTTACGAAAAAGTTGTGGTACCAACTCCAACACCTACTCCATTTGAATACAAAGTATTGACAACTTATGTAGATGAAAATGGTGAATTGATTATTCCTGATGAAAATGGTTCACATCCAGGTAAATCATTAGAAAATTATGAACTAGTCCGTACAGAAACAGACGCAAATGGAAATGTTCGTAATGTTTACCGTAAGATCCAATCTCAAACACCAGTACAACCGGTAGAGCCAGCAACTCCAGCAATGCCTGAACAGCCAGCTAAACCAGAAGTACCAGCGACTCCAGCACAACCAGTACAACCAACAGCAGTGAAAGAAGCTGAAGGTAAACGCGAATTGCCAAATACTGGTACAGAAGACAATGCTAGCCTAGCAGCACTTGGACTTCTTGGAGTCTTGAGTGGATTTGGTCTTGTCGCTCGCAAGAAGAAAGAAGACTAAGCTTTCTAATTGATATGATTTGTTTGTAATGAACATATCATCCCTAAAGCTGATGAATCGAATGATTCATCAGCTTTTTTGCTGTTTTCACTGGGAGTACAGAGTGAACATCGAAATCAGAATCTCAGTTAGGAAATAATGGTTATACTTTCTTCTTTTGGAGAAAATATGGTATAATAGAGAGTAAAAAACTTTGAAAGAAAGAAAAAGATGAATTTAAAAGATTACATTGCAACAATTGAAAATTATCCAAAGGAAGGTATTACTTTCCGCGATATCAGTCCTTTGATGGCTGATGGAAATGCTTATAGCTACGCTGTTCGTGAAATCGTTCAGTATGCTACTGACAAGAAAATTGATATGATTGTAGGTCCTGAGGCTCGTGGATTTATCGTGGGCTGTCCTGTTGCCTTTGAGTTGGGAATTGGTTTTGCTCCTGTTCGTAAGCCAGGGAAATTGCCACGTGAAGTCATTTCTGCTGACTATGAAAAAGAATACGGTGTTGATACCTTGACTATGCACGCGGATGCCATCAAGCCAGGTCAGCGTGTTCTTATCGTAGATGACCTCTTGGCGACAGGTGGAACGGTTAAGGCAACCATCGAGATGATTGAAAAACTTGGTGGTGTTGTGGCAGGTTGTGCCTTCCTTGTTGAATTGGATGAATTGAACGGCCGTGAAAAAATCGGTGACTACGATTACAAAGTTTTGATGCATTATTAATGAAAAACAGTCCCTAGGGCTGTTTTCTCTACATTAGGCTATAAAAATAAACTATAGCTAGTTAGAGAAAAACTATAATTGAAAACTATATCTTCTTGCAGTATAATAAAAGGACTAAGTGTTTGAGTTTTAGCTTCAAACATATGCAATGATTCCTGAAAAGTACAGTTAGGAGAGGGTTATGCCGATTCGAATTGATAAGAAACTACCAGCCGTTGAGATTTTACGGACAGAGAATATCTTTGTCATGGATGATCAACGTGCTGCCCACCAAGATATCCGTCCCTTGAAGATTTTGATTTTAAATCTTATGCCCAAGAAAATGGTGACAGAGACCCAGTTGTTGCGCCATTTGGCTAATACACCCCTGCAACTGGATATTGATTTTCTCTATATGGAGAGCCATCGCTCTAAGACTACTCGTTCAGAACACATGGAGACTTTCTACAAAACTTTTCCTGAAGTCAAGGACGAGTATTTTGACGGGATGATTATCACGGGTGCTCCGGTTGAGCATTTACCATTTGAGGAAGTGGACTATTGGGAGGAATTCAGTCAGGTAATTGAGTGGTCAAAGACTCATGTCTATTCGACGCTTCATATCTGTTGGGGAGCTCAGGCTGGACTTTATCTTCGCTATGGAGTGGAAAAACACCAGATGGACAGTAAGTTATCGGGTATCTATCCTCAGGACACTTTAAAGGAAGGTCATCTTCTCTTTAGAGGATTTGACGATAGCTACGTATCCCCTCATTCTCGGCATACGGAGATTTCTAAGGAAGAGGTCTTAAATAAAACCAATCTTGAGATTTTATCAGAGGGCCCGCAGGTTGGGGTTTCGATTTTGGCCAGTCGGGATTTACGAGAAATTTATAGTTTTGGGCATTTGGAATATGACCGTGATACCTTGGCAAAAGAGTATTTTAGGGATCGTGATGCAGGTTTAGATCCTCATGTTCCAGAAAAT
The DNA here is from genome assembly GCA_019414935.1 of Streptococcus sp. Taxonomy (GTDB): domain Bacteria; phylum Bacillota; class Bacilli; order Lactobacillales; family Streptococcaceae; genus Streptococcus. The sequence goes on along the minus strand of DXLD01000123.1, from coordinate 2,052 downwards.
TACTTTAAGGATAATGATGTTAATCAGACCCCTTGTTTGTGTTGGTCTTCATCAGCAGCCCTCTTTTTCAGTAACTGGGTGAATTATGCGGTCTATCAGGAAACCCCTTTTGACTGGAGAAAAATAGAAGATGATGCATCCGCATTTGGGTATTTATAAGAGGAATTATGACATATTTAGACGCTTTTAAATCAGGGAACTTGGTTTTACCGAGTGCCCTGCTCTTGCATTTTAAGGAACTCTTTCCTTCTAGCGACGATTTTCTGGTCTGGCAATTTTTCTATTTGCAAAATACGACAGGCTTAGAAGAAATGTCGCCAAGCCAGATTGCTGAAAGGATTGGCAAGGAAATTTCAGATGTCAACCAGGCCATTTCCAATCTGACGGAAAGGGGACTGCTTCAGTATCGAACGATTGAATTGAATGGTGAAATTGAATTGCTTTTTGATGCTAGTTTGGCTTTGGAACGTTTGGATGACTTGCTTGGAGTTGCTCATTCAAGTTCAGACCAGTTGACACCTCAAAATCAGCTCAAGGATTTGGTGGAAACCTTCCAGCAGGAGTTGGGGCGCTTATTGACCCCTTTTGAGATTGAGGATTTGACCAAGACGCTAAAGGAAGATGGAACTAGTGCTGACTTGATTAAAGAAGCTCTTCGTGAAGCTGTTTTGAATGGAAAACCAAACTGGAAGTACATTCAGGCGATTTTGAGAAATTGGCGCCATGAAGGTATCAAAAGTGTGGCTCAAATCGAGGCTAAACGGGTAGAGAGAGAAGCAAGCAATCCTCAGTTGACACAGGTATCTGCAGATTTCCGAAATGCCATGGATCTATGGAAGGATTAATCCATGTAAGCAATCTTGAAATCCGAGTAAGATTTGCAAGCTGTGTCTAATTGTGATAAAATAAATAGAAAATAAATTGAAAAAAGAGGTATGTGAAATGTCACGTAAACCATTTATCGCTGGTAACTGGAAAATGAACAAAAATCCAGAAGAAGCAAAAGCATTCGTTGAAGCTGTAGCATCAAAACTTCCTTCATCAGATCTTGTTGAAGCTGGTATCGCAGCTCCTGCAGTTGACTTGACAGCTGTACTTGCTGCTGCTAAAGGTTCAAACCTTAAAGTTGCTGCACAAAACACTTACTTTGAAAATGCTGGTGCCTTCACTGGTGAAACTAGCCCACAAGTTTTGAAAGAAATCGGTACTGACTACGTTGTTATCGGTCACTCAGAACGTCGTGACTACTTCCATGAAACTGACGAAGATATCAACAAAAAAGCTAAAGCAATCTTTGCAAACGGTATGCTTCCAATCATCTGTTGTGGTGAGTCACTTGAAACTTACGAAGCTGGTAAAGCAGCTGAATTTGTAGGTGCTCAAGTATCTGCTGCATTGGCTGGATTGACTGCTGAACAAGTTGCTGCATCAGTTATTGCTTACGAGCCAATCTGGGCTATCGGTACTGGTAAATCAGCTTCTCAAGACGATGCACAAAAAATGTGTAAAGTTGTTCGTGACGTTGTAGCTGCTGACTTTGGTCAAGAAGTTGCTGACAAAGTACGTGTTCAATACGGTGGTTCAGTGAAACCTGAAAACGTTGCTGAATACATGGCTTGTCCAGACGTTGACGGAGCTCTTGTAGGTGGTGCATCACTTGATCCAGAAAGCTTCTTGGCATTGCTTGACTTCGTTAAATAATGACATAAAAAAAGGCGAGAGGTTTCTCGTCTTTTTTTATAGTAGAAAGAGGCTGGGCAAAAACTGTCCAGCCTTTGATGTTTGATAGGAATAAGTGCAAGACGCAGTGGTTGATTGGCATCTTTGTTCGCCTTTTAAGCTCCAAAGATGACCTAATGAGGGAAACAAAGTTTCCTTTATCCACAACCTTCAACAGTCTCCCAGACTGTTGAAGCTATGCGGGGGTGGGAAGATTGAAAAGGTTTGGGGAACCTTTTCAACTTTTTTTATTTTACGGAGTTCTTTCCCACTCCCTTTGAGTTAGGAACGTCCTATTAGTTTCTTAATGAGAGAAATCATTTTGTATTTAAG
>DXLD01000122.1:0-4433 GCA_019414935.1 Streptococcus sp. | reverse complement strand
TTCTTGTAATAATCGATACCCATCAAATGCATTATCTGGATAAGGAATCAAAGATTCATCTTTATCAAAACCAACAGAAGAAATAACATCCAGTGGTAAATTAATTACACCGTCTTCTGATTTGATATAAACTTTTGTTAAATAATTAAAAATCCATTGATAACAAGTTAAAGCACTGTAATCACTCCCTGATAAATAAAATGACAATTCATCGCACCGTATAGAAGAAAAATCACTATCTGTGATATTCTCTAACTCTAATTCAATGATTGTAGACTCACTACCCGATGCGCTTTTTACATCATTTAACACAAGCGGATAAACTGAGACATCTATCGTTGTCTGAAACTGACAAGCTGTACCGTCTACAGGTTTAGATGAAACAAATGTCCCTTTAGGAACTACATGCTTTGTTGTAATCGCCCTTTCTTTAGGTTGAAAGTTTAAAATTGCACAGCTTGGTAAAGGGCGCAAATAATTTGGCCAAAGAAGCTGAATCATTGATTGAGTTATCTCAGGTAAATTATCTTGAACTTTTTCTTTCAAACGTGCCGTTAAAAAAGCAAAAGATTCAATAATTCTCTCAGCTTCGGGATCAACGATCTCATCAGATAGAAATCTAGACAAGTGGGGATAAATCTTTGAAAAATGTAGCCCATCTCTTTTGAGAAAGTCTAACTCAGCTCTAAAAAACTCTTTCAAAGACATTTACACAACCCTAAACTTCTTATTTGAACTATCTAAAATAATGTTTAATTCAGTTAACTCATTTTTTTGTTTTAATAACACTACGCAAGTTATACGGAAGTTAAGCTGAAGAACATCATATGTATCCTGGATATATTCTATTCTTGTAATACGAACTCTTGGTTCATAGCGCTCTAAACTAGAACGAATATTTGCAACAATTGTTTGACTTAAACTTTTTGTAGTTGCAGTTGCGTCATTAAAGTCTCTTAAACCAAAATCGGGCGCACATAATGTACACCCTTCTTTTGAATTAAGTACTAATTCTATGTTTCTTTTTATCGAACGAATTAAGTCGCTTACAATCTCTGCTTCAGTTTTCTTTTTTATAACATCCGTATTCTGTGGAGCAGTTTTAATTCGGTTCCAAAACCCCATAAAACAACTACTTATTTATTATCAATATCTAATCGACCCACAAGGGAAAGATCGAAACTCGCCCCCATATATTTAAAGTGCGGTCTAACAGATAAAGAAACTTTGTACCAACCTGGCTCTCCTGCTACACTTGATACTTCCACTTTAGCAGAACGTAACGGACGACGACTACGCACTTCTGCTGGTGGGTTCTCTTGATCTGAAACATACTGTTTCAACCACACATTCAGCTCACGTTCAAGATCTTGACGCTCTTTCCACGAGCCAATCTGTTCACGTTGTAATACTTTTAAGTAATGCGCTAAACGGTTCACAATGAACATATATGGCAATTGTGTACCCAATTTATAATTTGTTTCAGCGGCTTTTCCTTCTTCTGTATTTGGGAATTTTTTAGGTTTTTGAACAGAGTTAGCCGAGAAGAACGCTGCATTATCGCTTCCTTTACGCATAGTTAAAGGAATGAAACCTTCATCAGCTAATTCAAATTCTTTACGATCAGTAATTAATACTTCTGTTGGGATTTTCGCTTGTAACTGACCAAACGATTCAAATAAATGAACGGGTAAATCCTCAACCGTACCACCACTTTGTGGGCCGATAATATTTGGACACCAACGATATTTAGCGAAACTATCAGTAACTTTAGATGCCATCAAAAATGCTACATTACTCCACAAATAATTATTATGGTTGCCATCAATTCCTTCATTGTAATTGAAAGTTTTAATCGGATTTTCAATTGAATCATAAGGCAAACGAGACAAGAAACGTGGCATTGTTAATGCTAAATATTTTGAATCTTCTGACTCTCTTAAAGCTCTCCATTTAGCATATCGAGGCCCCTCAAAAATATCTTTTACTTCTTTAATTTCAGATAAAGATGCATAACTATCTAGACCAAAGAACTCAGGACCTGCAGCTGAAATAAATGGAGCATGAGACATTGCGCCAACAGATGAAATATATTGCAATAATTTAATATCTGGTGCTGATGGCGTAAACGTGTAGTTACCAACAATCGCAGCAACCGGCTCACCACCAAATTGACCATAGTTTGCTGAATAAACATGTTTATATAAACCACTTTGAGTAATATCAGTGGCATATTCAAAATCGTCAAGCAATTCTTCTTTGCTTACATTTAGTACTTCTATTTTAATATTTTCACGGAAATCTGTGCGATCTACAAGAAGTTTCAAACCACGCCACGCAGACTCCATTTCTTGGAATTTATCATTATGTAAAATTTCATCTACTTGATGACTGATTTTCTCATCAAGACGAACAATCATTTCATCTATCAGCGTCTTATTTACAACTGCATCTGTACTATCAGATTTCAACATTTCAGAAATAAATTCTGCAATTCCACGCTGCGCAATGCTGTAATCTTCATTTTCAGGTTTAAAACGTGTCTGTTCCATGACCTGATCAAGCAAGCTTGTTGTTTGCGAATTTTTTTCAGCTTTTGCAGTTTGATTCTTAGTAACCATAATCTACTACCCTTATTCTTTTTCTAAAATGATCGCCAACTCTTTTTCCAACGTTTCTCTTGCGTTAGGATCCGCAATTAACTCTTGCAATTTATTTCTAAATGCCGGGATGTTCCCCATCGGTCCTTTTAAGGCAAGAAGTGCTTCTCGCAACTCTAATAACTTGTTTAATTGCGGTACTTGCTTAGCAATATTGTCGGGAGAAAAATCCGCCATGCTCTCAATTTTTAGGCTAACACCCAGGTCTTGATTTTCAGCATTTTCTTCCAAGCGGTTTGGAACAGCTACATCAATCGTCAAATTAGATTGTTTCATTACAGCATCAAAATTGTGCTTATCAATAGAAACTGTCTCTCTTTCTTCAAGGCTTAAGTCTTCTGCAGCACCTTTAAAATCACCAGTAACAAGAAGTTTTAAAGGCAATTCAACTTCATCAGTTTGACCTTCTGTAGCCGGAGTATATTTAATATTAATTCGCTCTTTTGGTGCGACTGAACCTGTTTTAGACATTATAAAATCCTCTTTGAAATTTAAACCTATTTCTATTTTTAGATAACGAGCTAAAAAATAGCTAGATTATAAAAAATCACCACTACTAAATCAATGATAAAGTCTGCAGTATAGAATCATTTTTTACAAATGATATTGTTACGTGACAAAATTAAACACGACTACTATTTTAGAAATTATGTATTTTCTTTTAAAATGAATATATAAACTATCAATTTCACAAGAAAATCCTATCATTTTAGTTTAGAATATCAAAATGAAACATTTCATAGAATAAGGAGGAGTCATGTCCGCTCGTAGAGTAATCGTAATTGGAGATAAGACCACCCACGGAGGTACCGTACTTCAGGGCTCACAAACCATGACCGCAGGAGGCAAAAGTGTCGCCCGACAAGGGGATCTGGTTTCGTGTCCCAAATGCAAAGGTAACTTCCCGATTATTGAAGGCTCGTCCATAATGCTAGCTAACGGGCGAGGTATTGCTCTTGAAGGAATGAAAACAGCCTGTGGCGCTGAATTAATTGCTTCACAATCTATGATGAAAGCTAAAGCATAATTTATTTAGTATTTATACAACGTATACAACGCTATTATTACTGCCAATATATTTTATAGGAATCCCAAATGGCCGTTCAATCCGATTATCGTTACAGTCTTACCGTTAATGGCTCCTCTCAATTTGAAGTAGTCCGTTTTGTATTAAAAGAACATCTATCCACACTATTCCGACTTGAACTCGACCTCGCCAGTTTTGGTGCTGAGCCCAATTTTCATTATCTAATTGACCAACCTGCTACACTAACCTTCTGGCAAGGAGATGAGGCAGTTCGTAGTGTTAACGGTATCGTCACCGCCTTAAATCAGGGAGAAACTGGTTTTACTCGTACTCGTTATCACATGGTGATTGAACCTTCTTTATGTCGTGCTGGGTTACAAACTGATTTACGAATATTCCAACAACAAGACTCTCAAAAAATTATCGAAACACTACTAAGTAAAAATCAAGTATCTCAGAGTCAATTCCATTTACAAACGCCATATTGGACTCGAGAATACTGCGTGCAATATCGCGAAACTGATTTAAATTTCATTCAACGTTTGGCTGCCGAAGAAGGTTCTTACTATTATTTTGAACATACCAATAATAGCCATATCCTTCATTTCTCTAATTCGACAACACTTTCAGAGAAAAAAGGAAACTTAGTTTATAACGCAATGCCTGCTGGCCAACGTCCAGAAGCTGCGGTATGGCATTGGGCTTACGAAGAAAAACTAGGTACGACCCTTCAAACTTTACGTGAT
>DXLD01000121.1:0-4493 GCA_019414935.1 Streptococcus sp. | reverse complement strand
AGCACAACAGTTTTCAAGTCCTGGTCTGCATTCAAGATAGTCAAAAATAGATCTCGAATTCCCTTGACCTTGTCTTGACTGGGATTCTCAGAATAGGCTAGGACATCTGCCTGCTGGGTCAAACTAGTCGAGGTGGTTTCTAATTTTTTGATATAAGACTGGATAAAGTGGCTAGTCTGACTGATAGTCGTTTGGCTATTGCCTTCAATGGTAGCCTCAATGGCTGATGAACTAGATTGATAGTAGAAAGTCCCAACCAGAGCTAGGAGAATGAGAAAGACCAGAAAGATGGAAATAACCATTCTGACTAGGAGAGAAGAACGCTTCATCGACCTTCCCCCTTCTTAAACTGACGAGGTGTCACACCTGCAATCTGTTTAAAACGTTGGGTAAAATAGTTCATATCTTCAAAACCAACCTTCTCTGCTATCTCATAAATCTTCAGATTTGTAGTTAAAAGCAAGAGCTTGGCTTGTTTGACACGTTCTCTCACCAGATAATCCTGAAAAGGCATGCCCAATTCTTTCTTAATCAAAGAACTCAGATAAGTCGGGCTAAAGCCCAAGTCACTAGCCAAAGACTTTAAACTAAACTGGTTATCAGCCAGATGAGACTGGATTTTCTGAGCCATATTTCCCTCAAACTTATCAGTCAATAGATCTTGTAATTGCTCTTCCTTTTCTTCCTTATCCAACTTTTGCTTGATTTTCCCCAACATTTCCTCGATATCCTGACGAGAAAAGGGCTTAAGCAGGTAGTCATCCACACCTAGTTTAACAGCAGATAAAGCATAATCAAAATCATCGTAGCCTGTCAAAAAAACTAGATGCACCTGAGGATAGGTTTCTCGGACCAGACTGGCCAACTGGATGCCATTTAGCTGAGGCATATTGATATCGGTTAAAATAATATCTGGCACCTGCTTTTGTATCAATTCCCAAGCCTGCCTTCCATTTTCAGCTTGACCGATGATTTCCATATCGTAGACTGCTACATTGACCAGCTTGGTCAATCCTTGTCTTACCAGATATTCATCTTCTACGATTAAGATTGTATAGGTCATGCTTCTCTCCTTTGTCACTTACTAGTATCAGTATAGCAAAATTCTCCTCTAACTGCTTAGGAAAGCCCTCTTAATCAACATAATCTAGTAAATAAGCGTAGCCTTTTTCTTCCATTTGGTCTTTGGGAATAAAGCGGATAGAGAGACTATTGATACAGTAGCGCAAGCCACCCTTGTCCTGTGGGCCGTCCGTAAAGACATGGCCAAGGTGAGAATCTCCAACTCGGCTTCGCACTTCCATGCGTGTCATATTGTAAGACTTATCTTCCTTGTAGGTGGCAACATCTGGACTGATGGGTTGGGTAAAACTAGGCCAGCCACAACCAGACTCAAACTTATCCTTTGATGAAAAGAGAGGTTCACCAGTTGCTACATCCACATAGATACCGGATTCAAATTTATCCCAGTAGCGGTTTGAGAAAGCCCGTTCTGTTTGATTTTTCTGGGTAACTGCATACTCCTCAGGTGACAGGGTCTTTTTCAATTCTTCATCACTTGGTTTGGGATATTTGCTGGCATCGATGACGGGATAGGCTGCCTGATTGACATTGATATGGCAGTAGCCATTTGGATTTTTCTTGAGATAGTCTTGGTGGTAATCCTCTGCCACTACAAAATTCTTCAGGGTTTCCTTTTCAACTGCTAGAGGTTGATCGTATTTCTTAGCCACCTCATCAAAGACTTGGTTAATCACCTCTAAATCCTTGTCATCTGTGTAATAAACACCAGTACGATACTGGGTTCCCACATCATTTCCTTGTTTATTTTTGCTGGTTGGATTAATGATGCGGAAGTAATGAAGCAGGATTTCTTTAAGAGAAATTTGATTAGCATCATAGGTGACATGGACAGTCTCCGCATGACCTGTTTGATTAATCAATTCGTACTTGGTTGTTTCCCCTCTACCATTTGCATAGCCTGAAACGGCATCTGTCACTCCGGGAACGCGAGAAAAATACTCCTCAACTCCCCAGAAACATCCCCCAGCTAGATAAATTTCGTGCAAGTCTGCATCTTTACTCACTTCTGTTTTTTTCACTGTTTTTCCTCCTTGGCTAACTGATGCTTTCTCAATTTGCGAGCTATCTGTCTGCCCTGCATTTTGGATCAATAGAAAATAGAAACCGCTTATGGCTAGGAAAAAGATTCCTGCCAAGACAAACAATTTTACTTTATCATTCATGACCTTTCTCTACCCCATTTCTTTCAATGTTTTTAAAATCATATCCTTATCCATAAAACCAGGTTGCGTTTTGACCAGCTTTCTTTCCTTGTCTATAAAGGCTTGAGTTGGATAAGAACGAACACCATAACTTTCCAAAAGTTTGCCCGACGGGTCAATTAGAACTGGGAAATTTTTATAATCCAAACCCTTGTACCAATTCTTAAAGTCCGCTTCTGCTTGTTCACCCTTGTGTCCAGGAGAGACCACTGTCAAAACTACATAGTCATCACCAGCATCCTTAGCAATTTCATCCGTATCTGGAAGACTGGCTAGACAGATGGAACACCAAGAAGCCCAGAATTTGAGATAGACTTTCTTGCCCTTGTAATCAGACAAGCGATAGGTCTTGCCGTCTACTCCCGTTAGTTCAAAATCAGCAACCGCCTGACCTTTAGTCGCAGTTTGCGAACTAACTTGTTCTGTTTTTGTTTGCTCCTTCATAGTAGCTTCGTCTGACATATTTTTAGCAGAACAGGCTGTCAAGCAACAGATTGAGCCGACTCCAAGGAGACATGTTTGCCATTTTTTCATTTCTTCTTCCTCTCTATTCAAATAATCTTGTCAAAATAGAAGCATTTCCCAAAAGCACCAAGATTCCCATCACGATAATGAGGAAACCACCCACTTTTTTGAGGGTTCCGAGATAAGGATGGAGTTTTCGGAAATGTTTCAAAACATAGCTGGAGGCGAGAGCTAGAGCCAAAAATGGTAGCGCCAAGCCCAACGTGTAAATCAACATGAGACCAGCTCCCTGCCAAGCTCCTGAACCACCTGAAGCCGCCAAGGCCAAAACAGAGCCAAGAACCGGCCCCACACAAGGCGTCCAAGCAAAACTGAAGGTCAACCCCAGTAAAAATGCCTGACTATAGCCCTTACCCTTTTGCCCCTGTCTCTGTAATTGTAGCCTTCTTTCCTTGTAGAACCCCTGAAAATGTAAGACTTCCATCTGGTGCAAGCCCAAGAGAATGATAACCGCACCCGTCACATACTGAAACCAAGAAGCATACAGTAAATTGCCTAAAAAACCAGCCCCATAGCCTAGTAAGATAAAGATAAAAGAAATACCCGCTATAAAGGCCAAAGTTCTCAATAGACTAACAAGTGAGATTGAATATTTTCCACTAGAAGCCTGAGAACCATCTTTATCATCCAACAAGACCCCTGCATAAACTGGTAACAAGGGTAAAATACAAGGAGAAAAGAAGGAAAGAATTCCAGCAAGAAAAACACTGACAAAAAAGATTATATTATCCATTGCCTTCCTCCATTCTTTGATTTGATAAGTCTATTATAATTCCCAACTCTAAGAAAAAACAGGTACAATGATAGGGAAAAATAGGAATTTAATCAGGTTATGTATAAAATGTTGCAAAAAAAGCCAGACAAAGTCTGACTTTGATGGAAACAGAAAAGAAAATTCACTAGTCTTCCCTACTTATCTGATAATAAATAAGGTCCGCAAGATAGCCTTTTCTCTCTACACCATTGGTAATAGTCTTGAGATAGGACATTCCAGCCTTCTCCATGACACGACCTGAAGCTGGATTGAGACTGGCATAACGTGCCTTGACTTCTTGAAAGCCTGCTTGAGTAAAACAAAAGTCCAAGACAGCTTTCAAGGCCTCCGTCATCATATCATGACCCCAGTATTTCTTGCCTAGCACATAGCCAATTTCACAACTTGAATCTTCCTCATCCATCTCAACGATACTGATATCCCCGATCACTTGCCCTGGGTTTTCTTTGAGACAAATGGCCCATTTGTAATAGTTGGGATTAGCATAGGAAGCAACCCAGTTACGAATGGAATTTCGAGTCACCTCGACATCAGGATGAGGATCCCAAGTGACATAGGTCAGATTCTCAGCGGACGAAGCCCAATTCTGAAACATGGCTTCTGCATCACTTTCTACAAATCTTCGCAAGATTAAACGATCTGTCTGTAATATTTTCGTACCGATTGCTTTCATAATGTTATCTCGCTTTCTCATTTCTAGGCTCAGGGTAAAAACCTCCACTGGAGGTTCCTCGTTTTCCCGTTTCTAGACTCGGGCTGAAAAGGTCCACAGGACCTTCTCTCACTTTCTTATTTCAAGATGAGAGGCTGAAAACCTCCACTGGAGGTTTTCACTCCCAAAAGTCATCAAATACGGTGATGGGTAGGTGGCGTTTGTGTTGGCCTTTGTGCCACCAGTTTTCGATAGT
>DXLD01000120.1:0-4537 GCA_019414935.1 Streptococcus sp. | reverse complement strand
AAACCAACAGTTTCTTGTCAGCGGCTTCCTTCCAGGAAACAACTCGTGTCCTTACTGACGCAGCTATCCGCGGTAAAAAAGACCATCTCCTTGGACTTAAAGAAAATGTTATCATCGGTAAGATTATCCCAGCAGGTACTGGTATGGCACGTTACCGTAACCTTGAACCACATGCTATCAACGAAGAAGAATACCTTAATCCTCCAGTAGAGGAAGAGGGAAATGAAGAAACAACAGAAGTAGTTGTGGATACTGCCGTTAAAACTGTGGAAGAAACAGTAGAATAAAAGAGATGAGAGAGCCTTCGGGTTCTCTTTCTCTTTTCTGAAAACTTTCTCCCTTTTTCCATGAAATGTGGTAAAATAAAAGAAAGAAGCTGACAAAGGAGACAGGTATGGAACAAACATTCTTTATCATTAAACCAGACGGTGTAAAAAGAGGACTAGTGGGTGAAGTGTTGAAACGCATCGAACAACGTGGATTGACAATTGAAAAATTGGAGTTACGTTCAAAGGTTTCAGAAGACTTGATTGACCAGCACTATCAGGACTTGGTTGGTCAGAGTTTTTACCCGCCGATTCGTGAATTCATGACTTCAGGACCGGTTCTTGTGGGCATCATTTCTGGTCCCAAAGTAATCGAAACTTGGCGGACTATGATGGGTGCGACTCGTCCAGAAGAAGCTTTATCAGGCACTATTCGAGGTGATTTTGCAAAAGCTGCTGGTAAAAACCAAGCTATTCAAAATGTTGTACACGGCTCAGATTCAGAAGAGTCAGCTAAGCGAGAAATTGCTCTTTGGTTTGAAGAAAAATAGTAAAAGTTTGATGTAAGGGTTACTTGCATCAAATTTTTTTGCATTTTAGAGTAGAAAACTGACAGTTGAGAAATATTCTAGCAATGGTGAGGATTTCTAGCCTATAATAAGAACAAGTAAGGGAGGAAGAATGATGGAAAAAATGAAAAAGCAAATTCGAGTTTTGTTATTGTTGACGATTTTTGGTATCAGTAGCTGTTCTTGTTTAAGTTTATCGACTTGGTCCTTGGTGTTAAATCAAAACTGCTTCTATTATTTAGTTGGCATGTTGCTTCTTGCCAGTATTGGTGCAGGGCTAAACTATTATAGAGGGCAAGGAAATCAACATTATTCGTTTTTTAAAGAAGATAAGCAACAATTCTTGTATAGCTTACTGCTCTTAGTAAATATTTTGGGTTTAGCCTTAATTGCTATAGAACATATCCTTACAGGAAATACATCCGTAGAAGGGTTTGTGGAATCCTTTCTACCGAGTTTCTTTTTCTTATTTGGTATTGATTTGCTAGTCTTTTTGCCGATTCAGAAGTATGTACATGGATTGAAAAAGATTTTGGGTAAGAAGGAAATGTGTTTTATTAGTGGATTAGCTATTTTAATCTTTCTCAGGAATCCTTGGATGCTATTATCCATGACCTTTTATATTGCCTTGGGGATGCTGTTTCTGGGATTGTTAGTACCAAAAGTTATTCGCTGGGAAGTTTCATTTTATAGCCACCTGATGAGGGATATCTTGTTAGTTGTCTTCTTGCTGTTTCTATTTTAAGAACAAAAAAGGAGATAGTTCTAGTTTTACAATTTATAATATGGAATTCGCAGATAATATCTCGACAAAGAACAACTTTTTGGTATAATAGAAACATGTACACTAAAAATGAAGAAGAGTTACAGTCCTTAGGTGAACGTTTGGGCCATTTATTAGAAAAAAATGACGTCTTAATTCTAACTGGAGAACTTGGAGCAGGCAAAACGACTTTTACAAAAGGCCTTGCTAAAGGGTTACAGATTACTCAGATGATTAAGAGTCCAACCTATACTATTGTGAGAGAGTATGAAGGTCGTCTTCCTCTTTATCATTTAGATGTTTATCGTATAGAGGGGGATGCTGATTCTATTGATTTAGATGAGTTTCTCTTTGGTGGTGGGGTAACTGTCATCGAGTGGGGGCATCTTTTAGGTGATGCCTTGCCAGATACTTATTTAGAATTGGAAATTCTAAAAGAAGAAGAGGGTCGCAGACTGAATTTTCAAGCAAAAGGTTTGCGTGCAGAAAAGCTTTTAGAGGAGCTTCAACATGGAGTATGAGTTGCTCATTAGGGAAGCAGAAGTTGAAGATGCGGCTGAATTAGTATCATTTTTAAATCGTGTCAGTGTAGAAACAGATTTTACCAGTCTGGACAGGAATGGCATTTTGATGACAGATACTGAGATGGAGTTGTTTTTGGATAAACAGGCTCACTCGGAAAATCAAATCACTTTACTGGCCTTGCTGAATGATGAAATTGCTGGTCTTGTAAATATCACAGCTGATCAACGTAAGAGAGTTCGTCATATTGGAGATCTCTTTATTGTGATTGGTAAGAAATATTGGAATAATGGACTGGGAAGTTTTTTGCTAGAAGAAGCGATAGAGTGGGCACAAGCTAGTGGTATTCTTCGTCGACTTCAACTAACTGTCCAAACTCGTAATCAAGCTGCAGTTCATCTATATCAAAAATATGGCTTTGTAATTGAAGGTAGACAAGAGCGCGGTGCGTACATAGAAGAAGGGAAATTTATCGATGTTTACTTGATGGGTAAACTGATAGATTAGTAGAAATATGGTTAAAAAAATTATTGGAATGGTGCTAGCTTTTCTAGCTGTGACAGTTTTGGGTGTGGGTGTCTTTGCTTATACCATTTATCAGCAAGGTACACAAACCTTATCAAAAACCTATAAAAAGATTGGGGAAGAAACCAATGTTATTGAGGCGACTGAACCCTTAACGATCCTTTTAATGGGGGTTGATACTGGAAACGTTGAACGAACTGACCCTTGGGAGGGGAATAGTGATTCTATGATTCTCTTGACGGTTAATCCGCATACGAAAAAGACTATGATGTTGAGTTTAGAGAGAGATATTTTGACGAAAATTCAGCATAAAGATGGTCAAATCGAAGAAGCGAAACTGAACGCAGCTTATGCTGGAGGAGGTGCAGAATTAGCTATCTCAACGATTCAAAGGATGATGAATATCCATATTGACCGCTATATTATGGTCAATATGCAAGGTTTGCAACAATTGGTAGATGCAGTGGGCGGGATTACGGTTAATAATACACTAGGTTTCCCGATTTCTATCAGTGACCAAGAGGAATTTAACACCATTTCTATCGGTGTTGGAGAGCAGACAATAAATGGAGAAGAAGCGCTTGTTTATTCTCGCATGCGCTACCAGGATCCAGAAGGGGACTACGGACGTCAGAAGCGTCAGCGTGAAGTCATTCAAAAGGTTGTTGAAAAAGTTCTTAGCTTGAATAGTGTTAGTCACTATCAATCTATCCTAAAAGCCTTAAGTACCAATATGCAGACTAATATTGATCTATCTGCGAAAAGTATTCCAAGCTTGTTAGGTTACCAGGACTCGTTTAAAACGATTGAAACTCAACAATTACGAGGAGAAGATGCCGAATTGCAAGGGACATCTTATCAAATTGTAACTGCTAACCATTTGTTAGAAATCCAGAATCTTTTGAGAACCTCACTTGATAAACCGAAGGTGACAGAGTTAGAGACAAATGCTGTCTTATATGAAGATATTTTCGGAAATCGAAATAATACCGGTTTGGGAACAGGTACGATTAATAATACAATAAATCAAGAAGATGTAGAATAATCTATTTTATAGTTAAAATCGTGGGAAATTTCCTGCGATTTTTTCAAAAAAATACGAATAGATAGGTAGGAGGAAACATGAAAGCAGAAATCATTGCTGTTGGAACAGAGATTTTGACAGGACAGATTGTCAATACCAATGCTCAGTTTTTGTCGGAAAAACTAGCAGAGATTGGGGTAGATGTATATTTTCAGACGGCTGTAGGAGACAATGAAGCTCGTCTCTTATCCCTGCTTGAGATTGCCAGTCAACGTAGCAGCCTGCTGATTTTGATAGGCGGTTTGGGGCCAACTGAGGACGATTTGACCAAACAAACCCTGGCTAAATTCTTAGGGAAAAAATTAGTCTTCGATCCTCAGGCACAGGCGAAGTTGGATGTCTTTTTTGCCCAGAGACCAGACTATGCCCGAACACCGAATAATGAAAGACAAGCTCAACTTGTAGAAGGGGCGACTCCGCTGCCAAATGAAACAGGACTGGCTGTGGGAGGAATATTAGAAG
Organism: Streptococcus sp.; assembly: GCA_019414935.1. GTDB lineage: Bacteria > Bacillota > Bacilli > Lactobacillales > Streptococcaceae > Streptococcus. The sequence goes on along the minus strand of DXLD01000120.1, from coordinate 346 downwards.
TCGAAGGAGTGACCTACGTTGTCCTTCCTGGTCCGCCAAGTGAATTGAAACCCATGGTTTTAAACCAACTTCTACCCAAGTTGATGACAGGAAGCAAGCTGTATTCCCGAGTTCTTCGTTTCTTTGGAATTGGCGAAAGTCAGTTGGTGACCATTTTGGCTGATTTGATTGACAATCAAACAGATCCGACCTTAGCGCCTTATGCCAAGACAGGAGAAGTCACTCTGCGTCTGTCAACAAAGGTTAGCAGTCAAGAAGAGGCAAATCAGGCGCTGGATATCTTGGAACATCAAATCTTGGATCACCAGACTTTCGAAGGCTTTTCTTTACGAGAACTTTGCTATGG
>DXLD01000012.1:0-18670 GCA_019414935.1 Streptococcus sp. | reverse complement strand
CAGAAGCAATCTAGTTGAGAAAGAATTTTCACAGTTAAAAAGCCAGCGTCAGAAATCGCTGGCTTTTATAGTGGATTGAAGTTGGGATAATACGCTTTGCTTTCTAAAAAATGTTATAATAGATTGAAATAAAATATGAACAAAACGATCAGGAAGGCCAAATGAATTTCTAAAATTTTTTAGCAGCCATAGTGTACTGTTCCAGTTTCAAGATACTATAGAAATTAATTTTAATTCCATAATCCATCACTCATTTTTGTTGCAGGATACTTACTTTTGTAAAAATGCTACACTTCAGGTTAAAAAAACGACATTTCAGATTTTCTGGTTCAGAAATAGCTATCGCTATGATATAATTATCTTATGATTATTACTATTCCTATAAAAAACCAAAAAGATATTGGCACACCATCTGATTCAGTCGTAGTTCTTGGCTATTTTGATGGTATACATAAGGGACATCAAGAATTATTTCGTGTTGCCAACAAGGCTGCGAGAAAGGATTTATTGCCTATCGTAGTTATGACCTTTAATGAATCTCCAAAGATTGCTTTAGAGCCTTATCATCCTGATTTGTTTTTACATATTTTAAATCCTGCTGAACGTGAAAGAAAATTAAAACGCGAAGGTGTAGAAGAATTATATCTCCTTGATTTTAGTAGCCAATTTGCTAGTCTCACGGCAGAAGAATTTTTTGCAACCTACATCAAGGCTATGAATGCTAAAATTATTGTTGCAGGTTTTGATTATACATTTGGTTCTGACCAAAAAACGGCAGAAGACTTAAAGGATTACTTTGATGGAGAAGTCATTATCGTTCCACCTGTAGAAGATGAGAAAGGAAAGATTAGTTCAACTCGTATCCGTCAAGCTATTTTAGATGGAAATGTGAAAGAAGCAGGAGAACTTTTGGGGGCACCGCTTCCATCAAGAGGTATGGTGGTTCATGGCAATGCTCGTGGTCGTACCATTGGTTATCCAACAGCGAATTTGGTACTTTTAGACCGCACATATATGCCAGCAGATGGTGTTTATGTGGTTGATGTTGAGATTCAAAGACAGAAATATCGTGCTATGGCTAGTGTCGGTAAAAATGTGACTTTTGATGGAGAAGAAGCACGTTTTGAAGTCAATATTTTTGATTTTAATCAAGATATTTATGGGGAAACTGTCATGGTTTATTGGCTTGATCGCATTCGAGATATGGCCAAATTTGACTCAGTTGACCAATTAGTGGACCAGTTAAAGGCAGATGAAGAAGTAGCTCGGAATTGGTCTTAAGAAATTGAGTAAACAAAAAAGAGGTTGTCTGTAACCCAAAAGATAGAAGATTTAGTCTAACTTTTGAGGTTACTACAAGACCTCTTTTATTCTTTTTCAAAGGTAAATCCTTCTCCAAGTATTTCGTGGGCTTCTGTGATCGTGATAAAGGCTTGAGGATCGATTCGATGAATCATTTCCTTCATTTTCACAATTTCATTTCTTCCAACAATACAGTAGATGATTTTTAAATCTTCTTTACTATAGTAACCTTGACCTGAGATAAAAGTAACACCTCTTCCAAGGTCATCATTAATCGCCTTAGCAAGTTGATCAGGACGTTTTGTGATAATCATAAAGCCTTTGCCGGCATAGCCGCCTTCGCCAATCAAATCGATAACACGGGAAACGATAAAATCAAATAAGAGCGTGTAGGAAACCAATCTCAAATCCTTGAAGATTAGGAGAATGAGCATGAGAATACAAAAATCTAAGATAAAGAGTAGTTTTCCCATGGATATATGAGTGTATTTATTGAGAATACGAGCTACAATATCAGTTCCACCAGTTGTCCCACCAGCATTGAAGATAATTCCGAGCCCAATTCCCAATAGAATTCCCGCTATGAGGGCTGTAATCAGTAAATCACCTTGAAGATCAATATGAAGGGGAATACGCTCAAAAAAAGCCAACCAGGCGGACAAGGCTAAGGTTCCTAGTAAACTAGAATAGAGGGATTTGGCTCCAAAGATTTTCCAAGCCAGGATGAAAAGGGGAATGTTAATCAGCAAGTTCATCAGAGAAACAGGGATTTTAAAAAGATAAAAGGTGATGAGGGTAATACCTGTCGCCCCTCCTTCAAAGAGATGATGGGGAACTACAAAATAAGTTAGCCCAAAAGCATAAATAGCAGCACCTAGTAAAATGGTTAAAACGGGATAAATTTTTTTAATCATAGGAACCTCTTTTCTTATAAGTAGATTATATCAAATTTTTAGGGAAAATTTGAATGGCTCCATTAGGATTTTTAATCTTTTTTTGATATAATTAAAGGTATGAAAACCAATCTGAATCCTAAAATAGAAAGATTGAAACTATGACTAAAATTAAGATTGTAACCGATTCATCTGTTACTATTGAACCAGAACTGGTAAAACAATTAGATATCACTGTTGTTCCATTATCTGTAATGATTGATAATGTTGTTTATTCTGATGCTGATTTGAAAGAAGAAGGTAAATTTCTTCAGTTGATGCAAGAAGCTAAAAATCTTCCTAAGACAAGTCAGCCACCTGTAGGTGTCTTTGCTGAAGTGTTTGAAGAGCTATCCAAGGATGGTAGCCAGATTCTTGCTATTCATATGTCTCATGCCCTTTCAGGTACTGTAGAAGCAGCACGCCAAGGTGCTAGTTTATCTACTGCCGATGTGACGGTGATTGATAGTTCCTTCACTGATCAAGCCTTGAAATTTCAGGTAGTTGAGGCTGCGGAGTTAGCTCAAGAAGGCAAAGATATGGAGGAAATTTTAACTCGTGTAGAAGCGGTTAAAAACCATACAGAACTCTATATTGGCGTTTCAACTTTGGAAAATTTGGTAAAAGGTGGCCGTATTGGTCGTGTAACTGGATTGTTGAGTTCACTTCTCAATATCCGTGTTGTCATGCAAATGAAAGACCATGAATTGCAGCCAATTGTTAAAGGTCGTGGAGCTAAAACCTTTAAAAAATGGTTAGATGAGTTAACAACAACTCTCTCTGAACGTTCTGTAGCAGAGATTGGAATTTCATATTCTGGTAGTGCTGATTGGGCAAAAGAGATGAAAGAAAGTTTACAAACTTATGTTGAAAAGCCAATTTCTGTTTTGGAAACGGGTTCCATTATTCAAACTCACACGGGTGAGAACGCTTGGGCTATTTTGGTACGTTACCACTCCTAAAAAAATAAATAAAATGGGAAGAAATAGTGTTTTTAACTTGACCTAAAAGGGATTTTAGGATATGATTATATTTGTTAATTAGAAATTAAATTGGAGGAATCGTTAACATGGCAAACAAACAAGATTTGATCGCTAAAGTAGCAGAAGCTACAGAATTGACTAAGAAAGACTCAGCAGCAGCAGTTGAAGCTGTATTCTCAGCAGTAGCTGACTACCTTGCAGCTGGTGAAAAAGTTCAATTGATCGGTTTTGGTAACTTTGAAGTTCGTGAGCGTGCTGCACGTAAAGGTCGCAACCCACAAACTGGTAAAGAAATCACAATTGCAGCTTCTAAAGTTCCAGCATTCAAAGCTGGTAAAGCTCTTAAGGACGCTGTTAAATAATTTGAATTTTAAAAGCCTATTGGATCAAGCTTTCTAGCTTGGTCAGTAGGCTTTTTTTGTATTTAGGGGGCAAATAGGGGGCAGAATATGAATGAACTAGTACTGAAAAAATCTTTCAAATAAAAGCTAATTCAATTTGCGTAGCAGAAATCATACAAATAAAATTGATTATAGTAAAATAGGATTAGAATTATTAAGAAAGTTGGTTCTTTATTGGAAACGATAGTATTTTCAATCTCCGTTTTTTTAGCAGGGATCTTGTCCTTCTTTTCCCCTTGCATTTTCCCTCTGTTACCTGTCTATACTGGTATCTTATTGGATGATCAGGAAAGTGCAAAAAGTTTTTCCTTGTTTGGGAAAAAGGTTCTTTGGTCAGGCTTGATTCGAACACTTTGCTTTATTGCAGGCATTTCACTCATTTTCTTTATTTTAGGCTTCGGTGCTGGTTACTTTGGTAATATTCTCTATGCCAATTGGTTTCGTTACACCATGGGAACAATTATTATCATTTTAGGCCTTCACCAGATGGAAATTTTTCATTTTAAGAAATTAGAGGTTCAAAAAAGCTTTACTTTTAAGAAATCGGAAGCCAATCGTTATTGGTCGGCCTTTTTACTCGGTATTACCTTTAGCTTTGGTTGGACGCCTTGTATTGGTCCTGTTTTGAGTTCTGTTTTAGCGCTTGCGGCTTCTGGAGGAAATGGCGCTTGGCAAGGTACAATCTATACCTTGATTTATACTCTGGGGATGGCAATTCCTTTCTTGCTTTTGGCTCTAGCTTCAGGTGTAGTAATGCCTTATTTTAGTAAAATTAAACGTCATATGATGCTACTGAAGAAAATTGGTGGTTTCCTCATTATTTTAATGGGAATTTTGTTACTATTAGGACAAGTAAATGTTCTAGCTGGAATTTTTGAATAAAGGAGAAAAAGATGAAAAAAGTAATGTTTGCTGGCTTAAGCCTCTTGTCATTAGTCGTATTGATAGCCTGTGGTGAGGAAGAGACTAAAAAGACTCAAGCTCCACAACAATCCTCAAAACAACAGCAACAAACGACTGTACAACAAATTGCTGTTGGAAAAGATGCGCCAGACTTCACCTTGCAATCTATGGATGGTAAAGAAGTTAAGTTATCTGATTATAAGGGGAAAAAAGTCTACTTGAAGTTTTGGGCTTCATGGTGTGGTCCATGTAAGAAAAGTATGCCTGAGTTGATGGAATTAGCAGCGAAACCAGATCGTGATTTTGAAATTCTTAGTGTCATTGCACCAGGAATTCAAGGTGAAAAAACTGTCGAGCAATTCCCACAATGGTTCCAAGATCAAGGTTATAAGGATATCCCAGTTCTTTATGACACCAAAGCAACTACATTCCAAGCTTATCAAATTCGAAGCATTCCTACAGAATACCTAATTGATAGTCAAGGCAAGATTGGAAAGATTCAATTTGGTGTTATCAGTAATGCGGATGCAGAAGCAGCCTTTAAAGAAATGAACTAGAATTGATAAAGAAAATCTGATTACAGTATGTAGTCAGATTTTTTTAGAAAATTATTTTATAAATATTCACAAATCTCCTATATTTATGGTAAAATAGAATCATCATTTTATTTTGGAGTCAAAGATGGATATATTTAGAACAAAGAATGTTAGTTTGGATAAAACGGAGATGCACAGGCATTTGAAGTTATGGGATTTGATTTTGTTGGGAATCGGAGCCATGGTAGGAACAGGTGTCTTTACAATCACAGGTACTGCAGCCGCAACACTTGCTGGTCCAGCCCTAGTGATTTCAATCGTTATTTCTGCCTTATGTGTAGGATTATCAGCCCTCTTTTTTGCAGAATTTGCTTCACGAGTACCCGCTACAGGTGGTGCATACAGTTATCTCTATGCTATTTTAGGAGAATTCCCAGCCTGGTTGGCTGGCTGGTTAACCATGATGGAATTCATGACAGCCATATCTGGTGTGGCTTCGGGTTGGGCAGCTTATTTTAAAGGCTTGCTCTCTCAATACGGGATAGCCCTTCCTCAGGCCTTAAATGGTACCTTTAATCCTCAGGCAGGGACATTTGTTGATTTATTGCCTATTCTTGTCTTGGTCTTGGTGACCTCGCTTGTTTTACTAAATGCTAAGGCTGCTTTACGCTTTAATTCTATTCTAGTTATTTTGAAATTTTCTGCTTTAGCTCTCTTTGTTTTGGTAGGAATTTGGAATATTAAGCTTGATAATTGGAGCAATTTTGCTCCTTATGGTTTTGGACAAATCTATGGTGCTAGTACTGGTATTATGGCTGGTGCGTCCTTGATGTTCTTTGGATTTTTAGGCTTTGAATCCATCTCTATGGCTGTAGATGAGGTCAAGACTCCTCAAAAAAATATTCCTAGAGGGATTGTTTTATCGCTTTCTATCGTAACCATTCTTTATGCCTTGGTGACGCTTGTCTTGACTGGTGTAGTTCACTATAGTCATCTAAATGTTGACGATGCCGTTGCCTTTGCTCTTCGTAGCGTTGGGATTAGTTGGGCAGCCAACTATGTGTCATTAGTGGCTATCTTGACCTTGATTACGGTTTGTATCTCAATGACTTATGCCCTATCGCGTATGATTTACAGTTTAGCGCGTGACGGATTGATGCCTGCCGCCTTTAAAGAATTAACAAAAACAAGCAAGGTACCCAAAAATGCTACTATCTTGACGGGTTTAGCTTCAGCAGTAGCAGCAGGAATGTTTCCACTAGCTAGTATTGCAGCCTTCTTAAATATTTGTACCCTAGCCTACTTAATCATGCTGGCATATGGCCTGATTCGATTACGAAAAGAAAAAGGAATGCCCAAATCTGGGGAATTTAAAACACCATTGGTACCCCTGTTACCCATTTTATCAATCATCATTTGTTTATCCTTTATGTTGCAGTATAATTTGGAAACTTGGATTGCTTTCCTAGTTGCTTTGTTGATAGGAAGTCTTATTTACTTTACTTATGGTTATAAGCATTCTACCATAGAAGAATAATACTCTTCGAAAATCTCTTCAAACCACGTCAGCTTCGCCTTGCCGTATATATGGGACTGACTTCGTCAGTCTTATCTACAACCTCAAAACAGTGTTTTGAGCAGCCTGCGGCTAGCTTCCTAATTTGCTCTTTGATTTTCATTGAGTATATAAAGTGAGAATCTGTTGAGTTGTTGAGACTCAGCAGATTTTTGTATGTGAAAGAAATTTCAAATTTTTTCTAAAAATATCTTGACAGATTAAATTTTTAGGAGTAGAATGTTTACCAGTTAATTAAATAGTTAAGGGGTTGTTTATGAAGAAACAAAGTTTATTTTTAGTATTGTTAAGTGTTTTCCTTTTGTGCTTAGCTGCTTGTGGTCAAAAGGAAAGCCAGTCAGGTAAAGGGATGAAAATTGTGACCAGTTTTTATCCTATCTATGCTATGGTCAAGGAAGTATCTGGTGACTTGAATGATGTTCGGATGATTCAGTCAAGTAGCGGAATTCACTCCTTTGAACCTTCAGCAAATGACATTGCTGCCATCTATGATGCAGATGTCTTTGTTTACCATTCTCATACTCTCGAATCTTGGGCAGGAAGTTTAGATCCCAATCTTAAAAAATCTAAAGTTAAGGTTTTAGAGGCTTCAGAGGGAATGACCTTAGACCGTGTTCCTGGGCTAGAAGATGTGGAAGCAGGGGATGGAGTTGATGAAAAAACACTTTATGATCCTCACACTTGGCTAGATCCTGAAAAAGCTGGAGAAGAAGCCCAAATTATTGCTGACAAACTTTCAGAGGTTGATAGTGAGCATAAAGAGAATTATCAGAAAAATGCGCAAGCCTTTATCAAAAAAGCTCAAGAATTGACTAAGAAATTCCAGCCTAAATTTGAAAAAGCGACTCAGAAAACATTTGTAACACAACATACAGCCTTTTCTTATCTAGCGAAGAGATTTGGACTTAATCAACTTGGTATTGCAGGTATCTCTCCTGAACAAGAACCAAGTCCACGACAACTAACAGAAATTCAGGAATTTGTTAAAACCTATAAGGTTAAAACGATTTTTACAGAAAGTAACGCTTCTTCAAAAGTAGCTGAAACTCTTGTCAAATCAACAGGTGTGGCTCTTAAAACTCTGAATCCTTTAGAAGCAGACCCACAAAATGACAAGACTTATTTAGAAAACCTTGAAGAAAATATGAGTGTATTAGCTGAAGAATTAAAGTGAGGCAAAAATGAAAATCAATAAAAAATATGTAGCGGGTTCAGTGGCAGTCCTTGCTCTAAGTGTATGTTCCTATGAACTTGGGCGGTATCAAGCTGGTCACGTTAAGAAAGATTCTAATCGAGTTGCTTATATTGATGGTGATCAAGCTGGTCAAAAGGCAGAGAACTTGACACCAGATGAAGTTAGTAAGAGAGAGGGAATCAATGCCGAACAAATTGTTATCAAGATTACTGATCAAGGTTATGTGACCTCTCATGGAGACCATTATCATTACTATAATGGCAAGGTTCCTTATGATGCTATCATCAGTGAAGAACTCCTCATGAAAGATCCGAATTATCAGTTGAAGGATTCAGACATTGTCAATGAAATCAAGGGTGGTTATGTCATTAAGGTAGACGGGAAATACTATGTTTACCTCAAGGATGCGGCTCATGCGGACAATATTCGTACAAAAGAAGAGATTAAACGTCAGAAGCAGGAACACAGTCATAATCATGGAGGCAGTTCTAACGATCAGGCGGTAGTTGCTGCCAGAGCTCAAGGCCGTTATACAACGGATGATGGTTATATCTTTAATGCCTCTGATATCATTGAGGATACGGGTGATGCCTATATCGTTCCTCATGGCAATCACTTCCACTATATTCCTAAGAGTGACTTGTCTGCTAGTGAATTAGCTGCCGCCCAAGCCTTCCTATCTGGAAAAGGCGGTCAATTAAGTACGGTTGAATACCGTTCAAGCAGGGGAGAAACAAGATTTAGTGTGAGAACGAGTCAATCTGAGGCTCCTCAAAATCCTGCAACAGATTCTGACAGTCAAAGTGAGGATTTAGCTAGTCTCCTTCAAGAATTGTACGCTTTGCCACTTAGCCAACGTCATGTGGAATCTGATGGATTGGTATTTGACCCAGCACAGATTACAAAACGTACAGCAAATGGTGTGGCAGTGCCTCACGGGGATCATTTCCATTTCATTCCTTATTCGCAAATGTCTGCTTTGGAAGAAAAATTGGCTCGAAATCTTCCAATTGGAGGTCAGCCAGTCCAAAGTCATGCTGACAATACGAAACCAAGCAGTCCTGAGAAACAAAGTTCAACACCAAGTTCAACGATTAAGCCAAACTTTAATCTCAATACGCCGGCACCGAATAGAGCAACTGGAGGCGCCTATACAACGGATGATGGGTATGTCTTTAGTCCGACAGATGTGATTGAAGATACAGGAGACGCTTTTGTTGTACCGCATGGAAATCATTTCCACTATATACCTAAGAGTGATTTGTCTGCAGGAGAACTGGCTGCTGCCCAAGCTTATTGGAATGGTAAACAGGGTTCTCATTCTGCTACAAGCTCAAGTAAACCAAATAGCAATGATGTAAAACCAGCCCAACCAAGTTTATCGGAAACTCCTAATCTGACTGTCACTCCAACTTATCATCAAGACCAAGGGGAAGACATTCCAACACTTTTACGTGAATTGTATGCCAAACCTTTATCAGAACGACATGTAGAATCTGATGGTCTAGTCTTTGATCCGGCACAAATTATCAAACGTACAGCTAACGGTGTCGCAGTGCCTCACGGAGACCATTATCACTTTATCCCTTATTCACAAATGTCACCTTTGGAAGAAAAATTGGCTCGTATGATAGCTGTTAAGGGACAAAATGGCAGTGTCTTGCCAAGTGTCACTCCTTTGAAGCCAGCTCCTGCTACCAAACCTTTAGCACCAGTAGAAAATAAACCGGCTGACCTTGATGTCAACCAGGTTGTTAGAAAAGTTGGTGACGGATATATTTTCGAGGATAAGGGTGTTAGTCGGTATGTTCTAGCTAAAGATTTGGCCAAGGATAAGATTGATGCTATTGATAATCTCTTGTCTAAGAAAACTCAAGAGACGCATGCCCTAGTTGCGAAGAAAGAAAATGTTGCTCCTCGCGACCAAGAATTCTACGATAAAGCATATAATCTGTTAGCCGAAGCTCATAAATCCTTGTCTGAAAATAAGGGTCGTACTTCTGATTTCCAAGCCTTAGATAAATTAGCAGAACGCTTGAATGATGAATCGACTAATAAAGGAAAATTGGTAGATGATTTATTAGCATTCCTAGCACCAATTACTCATCCAGAGAGACTTGGCAAACCAAATTCTCAGATTGCTTATACGGACGATGAAATAACATTAGCAAAATTAGCAGGTAAGTATACAACAGAAGATGGCTATATCTTTGACACTCGTGATATTACAAGTGATGAGGGAGATGCCTATATAACTCCACATATGACCCATAGTCATTGGATTAAGAAAGATAGTTTGTCTGAAGCTGAAAGAGCAGCGGCTCAGGCTTATGCTAAAGAGAAAGGTTTGACGCCTCCTTCGACAGATAATCAGGGATCAGGAAATACTGAGGTTAAAGGAGTAGAAGCAATCTATAATAAAGTGAAGGCGGCTAAGAAGGTTCCACTTGATCACATGCCTTACAATCTCCAACATACTGTTGAAGTCAAAAACGGAAGCTTGATTATTCCCCATTATGATCATTACCATAACATTAAATTTGGCTGGTTTGACGAAGGACTCTATGAGGCACCTAAGGGTTATAGCCTTGAGGATCTCTTTGCAACTGTAAAATATTATGTAGAACATCCAGACGAACGTCCTCACTCAGATAATGGTTGGGGAAATGCCAGCGACCATGTTCGTAAAAATAAGCCAGAAGACAGTAAACTTGATGAAGATAAGAAACATGATGAAGTAAGTGAACCAACTCGCCCTGAATCTGATGAAAAAGAGAATCACGCAGGTTTAAATCCTTCAGCAGATAATCTTTATAAACCAAGCACTGATACGGAAGAGACAGAGGAAGAAGCTGAAGATACTACAGATGAGGCTAAAGTTCCTCAAGTAGAGACTGAAAAAGTAGAAGCCAAACTCAAAGAAGTAGAAGCTCTACTTGATACAGTAACCGATGCTAGTTTGAAAGACAATGTGGCAGAGAGTCTAGCTGGTTTACGAAATAATTTGAACCTCCAAACTATGGATAATAATGGTATCATGGCAGAAGCAGAGAAACTACTTGCTTTGTTAAAAGGTAGTGAGTCAGTTACGACGAAACCAGAAGCATAAGTTTATCCTATTAAATCAAAATGATGTAAGAGTCAGTAGCAATACTGGCTTTTATTTTTTTAAAATGACATAAAAATCTTGACAGATAAACTTAAAAAAGGTAAACTATTTACTGGTTAATTAATTGGTTAAATAACCAGTTTAGGAAAAACTGTTTAACCGAGAAAAGAAGTTAAGAAAAAGCTTCATCATTTATTGAAATGAGGGATTTATGAAATTCAGTAAAAAATATATAGCAGCTGGATCAGCTGTTATCGTGTCTTTGAGTCTATGTGCTTATGCATTAAATCAGCATCGCTCGCAGGAAAATAAGGACAATAATCGGGTCTCTTATGTGGATGGTAGTCAGTCAAGTCAGAAAACTGAAAATCTGACACCAGACCAGGTTAGCCAAAAAGAAGGAATTCAGGCTGAACAAATTGTTATCAAGATCACAGATCAGGGCTATGTGACTTCACACGGTGACCACTATCATTACTATAATGGGAAAGTTCCCTATGATGCCCTCTTTAGTGAAGAACTCTTGATGAAAGATCCAAACTACCAACTTAAAGAAACTGATATTGTCAATGAAGTTAAAGGTGGTTATATCATCAAGGTTGATGGTAAATATTATGTTTATCTGAAAGATTTAGCTCATGCTGATAATGTTCGAACCAAGGATGAAATCAACCGTCAAAAACAAGAACACATCAAAGATAATGAGAAGGTTAGCTCAGATGTTGCTGTAGCAAGATCTCAGGGACGCTATACGACAGATGATGGTTATGTCTTTAACCCAGCTGATATTATCGAAGATACTGGTGATGCTTATATTGTTCCTCACGGTGGTCACTATCATTATATTCCAAAAAGTGATTTATCTGCTAGTGAGTTGGCAGCAGCAAAAGCTCATCTAGCGGGCAAAAATACGCAACCGAGTCAGTTAAGTAATTCTTCAACAGCTAGTGATAATAATACTCAATCTTCAGTACAAGGATCAACTAGCAAGCCAGAAAGCAAAGTTGAAAATCTCCAAAGTCTATTGAAAGAACTCTATGATTCACCTAGCGACCAACGTTACAGTGAATCAGATGGCCTGGTCTTTGACCCTGCTAAGATTGTCAGTCGTACGGCAAATGGAGTTGCGATTCCGCACGGCGACCATTATCACTTTATTCCTTACAGCAAGCTCTCTGCTTTAGAAGAAAAGATTGCCAGAATGGTGCCTATCGGTGGAACTGGTTCTACAGTTTCTACAAATGAAAAACATAATGAAGTAGTGTCTAGTCTAGGAAGTTTTCCAAGTAATCCATCTACATTGAATCATACTTCATTGACTTCTAATAAGGGAATTTCTGCAACATCTGATGGTTATATCTTTAATCCAAAAGATATCGTTGAAGAAACAGCTACAGCCTATATCGTCAGACACGGTGATCATTTCCATTACATTCCAAAATCGAGCCAAATTGGACATCCGACTCTTCCAAGCAATGGTCTAACAACACCTTCGCCATCTCTTTCAGTCAATCCTGGTGTTTCACATGAGGAACACGAAGAAGGTGGACACGGCTTTGATGCCAATCGTATTATTGCTGAAGATGAAGCAGGATTTATCATGAGTCACGGCGACCACAATCATTACTTCTTCAAGAAGGATTTGACTGCTGATCAAATCAAGGCAGCGCAAGACCACTTGAAAGGGGCAAATACAGCAACACCAAATCCAGCTCATGATGATGAGCACGATGAAGATCATCATGGACACCATCATGATGAAGAACATGGTCACGGTTTTGACGCTAATCGTGTCATCAGTGAGGATGAACAAGGCTTTGTCATGAGTCACGGCGACCATAATCATTACTTCTTCAAGAAGGACTTGACTGCTGATCAAATCAAGGCAGCGCAAGACCACTTGAAAGGGGCAAATACAGCAACACCAAATCCAGCTCATGATGACGATCACGATGAAGATCATCATGGCCACAAACATGATGAAGACCATGATCACGGTTTTGATGCAGATAGAGTCATCAGTGAGGATGAGCAAGGTTTTGTCATGAGTCACGGAGACCATAATCATTACTTCTTCAAGAAAGATTTGACAGCAGAGCAAATTAAGGCTGCACAAGACCATTTGAAAACACATCATGATTCAGAGCCTGTAAAACCTCTTGCTAAAACGGTAGAGTCTTTCTCAAGAGATGCTAGCGATGAAGAAAAGATTGCTTATATTTCGAAGACCTACGGTGTTCCACTTGAAGCGATTAGAATTTCAAACGGATTCTTTGTTTTTGGAAATCCAGACCAAGCCTACGATCCAACTCATATCCATCCCTATGCTGTTCGTAAGGAACACGTTCGACTTCCACTCCAGACTGGAAATCCAGAACTTGATTTCCTAAATGAACTCTACACGACTGCTTTGCGAGATGGTGTGTCTCCTTATAGCTTACAGGTAGAAAATGGTAGTTTTGTGATTCCTCATGGCGACCACAATCATTACATCAAGGTTCAAACGAAGGGCTATGAAGTGGCTTTGAAAAACAAGATTCCAGCCCTGCAATCCAATTATCAACCTGGAGCTTTTGATGAGAAGGCAGTCTTGGCAAAAGTAGATCAACTTCTAGCTGATAGTAGAAGCATCTACAAAGACAAGCCTATCGAACAAAGACAGATTGAGTTAGCTTTAGGTCAGTTTACTGAAAACATGAAGAAACTGGCAACTAACTCTACAGCGGGTTATCTTGCGACACTTGATCTCTTTGATAAGCAATATATCCATATTGATGAAAGTGTCAAACCTGTTGAAACAAGTGCTCTAGATAAGAAATATCAAGCCTTGATTGATAAAATCAATACACTGGATACAGATTCTTATGGGCTTCCTAAGAAAGACCTTCTCGTTCGACTCCAAGAAGCTAAGTTGGCTAAAGATGAGGCAGGTTTGGCAGCGGTTGAATCACAACTTCAAGCCTTGCAAGACTTTAATGACCGAACAGGTGTTACAACTGTAGAATACATCAAGTATTTCTACGAACACGTAAATGACGGTCGTTTGAGTGATGAACTGCGAAACAAAGTAGCTCAGTTGACTTGGACCTTGTATCAATCTCAATCCTTCCTAAAAGCAGCAGAATTGAACAAATTATTCCCAAGCATCTATCAAGCAAAACAAGAAGTGGAAGAAGCTTTGAAAGCTCAGCCAACTACTGCGAAATCAAGTCAAACAGTTCTAGATACTGAAAAAGTTGATAATCAAAGTGCCAAGACAGCTATTTATGGCTTCTTGAAAGAACTGTACGGAGACTTTATGCCTGAAGAACATGTCAATCATGTTAGCAAGGAACAAGTAGAAAGTCTCTTGAGCAAGGCAACTCAACTCTTAGAGCAAATCCAAGAAGAAGGAATCAGACAATCCTTGGCAGAAGAAGTAGAAAATCTCAAAGCTGCTACAAACAAGGCTGATGCAGACTTGGATGAAGTAAACAGTCAGGTAAAAGATGTCTTGACTCGTATCGCTAGTGCCCTTCAACAAGAGAAAGAAAATGCTGAGCAAGACCCTCAGACACTAGTACTCTATCAAAAACTCTACGATATTCTCATGTCGCTTCACTCTTATTTAGAAAACAACAAGGGTTCTGATGCGGACTTTGATAAGGTAGATGCTTTACTAGATCAACTTTCTGCTAAGAGTAAAGATAAAGCTGCTTTACTTGAATTGACAAAAGCTATTCTAGTCTTGAATCAAGAAATCAAGTCAAAATCAAGCTCAAGTGAAGAAGCAACTCCAGCGACAAATGCCGAGTCAAATGGTGAGAACACAAGTTCCGAAACTGAAACATCAGTGGCTGCAGAATCTAACAGTGAAACTGCAAGGGACGAAAACAAACCAAGCAATACAACAGATTCTAAACCTGCTGAACCAGCTTCAGAAAAGGAAACAACAGAATCTACAACAAGTACTGGAAATCAAGAAAAACCAGCAGAATAAAAAGAAAGGCGAAGTAGCTAAGCTACCTCGTCTTTTTAGTCTTCATAAGCTACGATACCAATGATGGTATCAACTGCACGTTCCATAGTCTGAAGGCTGACGTATTCAAAACGTCCATGCATATTTTCTCCTCCCGCAAAGATATTAGGAGTTGGGATTCCCATAAAGGAAATCTTAGAGCCGTCTGTCCCTCCACGAATTGGTTCGATAATAGGAGTAATACCCAAATCTTCCATAACGGCTTTGGCAATGGTAATTGGAGTCATATCTTTCTCAATGACTTCTTTCATATTGTAGTACTGGTCTGTCAAGTTTAGGGTGACACGGTCGCTACCAAGTTCTTGATTCATCTTATCAGCGATAGACTGCATTGCTGCTTTACGCGCTTCAAAGGCATCTTTTTCAAAATCACGAATGATGTAGCTTGCACGTGCCTCTTCGACACTACCTATCACATCCATTAGGTGGTAGAAGCCTTGGTAACCTTCTGTTAACTCGGGTCGGTCATTCTCTGGAAGTTGATTATGAAAATCAATTGCTAGCTGAAGGGCATTGACCATCTGCCCTTTGGCAGTACCAGGGTGGACATTGCGTCCTTGGAAATGCAATTCAGCACCAGCGGCTGAGAAGGTCTCGTACTGAAGTTCTCCGAGAGGTCCGCCATCTACAGTATAGGCAAAATCTACATCGAAATCTTCTGCATCAAATTTATTGGCACCAACACCGATTTCTTCATCTGGACCAAAACCAACACGAATCTCACAGTGCTTGATTTCAGGATGGGCAGTCAGATATTCAATAGCAGTCATAATTTCAGCAATCCCTGACTTGTCATCAGCACCTAGCAAGGTTGTTCCGTCAGTTGTGATGAGTGTTTGTCCTGGATATTTCTCCAGACTCTTGAAGTCAGCTGGATCTAATTTAAAACCAGAATTCCCTAGTTCAATCACACCACCATCATAGTTTTCAATTACCTGTGGATTGACTCCTTCGGCATTAAAATCAGCAGTATCCATGTGGGAGATGAAGCCAATCTTACGTGTTAAAGATGGATCGTTGGCTGGTAAGGTTCCAATCGCAAAACCATTTGGAAGGTAGTAGACATTTTGCAGTCCAACACGTTTCATTTCAGGGATAAGGACATTTGTAGCGAAGTCAACTTGGCTCTGCGTACTTGGAGTAGTAGTAGAGTGTTCATCAGAGCGCGTGTTGACCTTAACGTAGGTTAGGAAGCGGTCCAAGAGATTTGGATAAGTCATAAAAAACTCCTTTTGAATTCATTTTTTCCATTGTATCATAGAAAGAAGAGAAAAACAAAAGACAGAAGATTGAGAATGTCCCTATGTTAGCGTTTACTTATCGATGAATTAATGATAAAATAAACTTGATAAAAACATCACAAGGAAGCAGTTATGAAAAAAGCAATTTTAATGATGACCTTCGGTTCACCAGAAGAGATTACCTTTGAAGGTGTGGCTGATTTTTTCACAAATATTCGTCGTGGGGTGAGACCTCAAGACCACGAGATTCAAACTCTCTATGATAATTATGTACGAATTGGAGGCACACCTCTGCAAAGAATTACGCGTGAAGAGGTTGCCTTGGTAGAAGCTAGACTGGGTAATGAATATAGTGTCTATTTTGCCAATAAATTTTCCAGTCCCTTTATTCCAGATGTGATCGGTCAGATGGAAGCAGACGGCATTGAACAGTGTATCTGCTTGATTTTGGAGCCTCATTATTCTTTCTACTCTGTCATGGGCTATGAAAAATTTTTAGAAAGCAAACAAATTCAATTTTTGGTCATTAAGGACTGGTATCAGGAAGAAGCACTCTTAAACTATTGGGCGGATGAAATTGGTAAGATTTTAAAAGAAGAAGTAAAGCAAGACAGCTTTAAAGTCATCTTTTCAGCCCATAGTGTGCCTATTTTTGCCTTGGACTTTGGTGATCCTTATATAGACCAAATTTTTGAAAATAGCAAGCTAGTCGCTGAAAAACTAGGTTTGAGTTCAGAACAATATACCAACACTTGGCAGAGTGAGAGTGATATTGGTATTCCATGGATTAAACCAGATGTTTTAGAGTATCTCAGAGAACAGAAAGAACATCCAGACCATTATATTTTTGTACCTATTAGTTTTATCAGTGAGCACATTGAAGTCTTGTTTGACAATGATGTGGAATGTTATGATTTATGTCAGGAATTTGGAGTAAACTACCATCGTCCACCAATGCCAAATACAGATTCTCGCTTGATTGATGCCTTGGTCAATACCGTCAGAGCTAATGAGAACAAAGAGTTTAAGGAATTTCTCCCAGAAGAAGAAACCTTTGATGAGTTAGTTCCGTCAGATGAGACGAAAAATATTTTGGCTGAATCTCAAGATTTACAAATGCCGG
The DNA here is from genome assembly GCA_019414935.1 of Streptococcus sp. Taxonomy (GTDB): domain Bacteria; phylum Bacillota; class Bacilli; order Lactobacillales; family Streptococcaceae; genus Streptococcus. The sequence continues at coordinate 1,351 of DXLD01000012.1, read as the reverse complement.
AATTTGTGAAAAAACTGATTGAGAAAAAAGGTCGTGAAAATGTTAAGATGCCTTATCTTATTAAGAAAATGCTTGAAAAAGCAGGTAAGTTACCAAAAGAGTAAAGAAAAAAGGATTTAGCTTTGTGCTAGATCCTTTTAATTGATTATTTTTTCTCAAGAAGAGCTTTGATCTCTTGAAGTACTTCCAACTCAGTTGGACCAGCTGGAGCTTCCTCAGCAGCTTCTTCTTTCTTAGTAAGGCTTTGAGCTTTTTCAATTCCTTTGATAACGAAGAAGAGAACAGTACCGATAACTAGGAAGTTGATAACAGCACTCAAGAATTTACCATATGTAACACCATTCCAAGCAAGCTCAGCGATGTTTTGTACTTTCGCAGCTTCCAAGGCTGGATTCAAAATAAGTGGAGTGATGATATCGTTAACAAGTGATGTAACGATTGCACCAAAAGCAGTGGCAATGATCACACCGACAGCAAGGTCAACAACATTACCACGAAGCAAGAATGCTTTAAGATCTTTTAACATTTTCATAATTTCCTTTCAAAAAACTCTTACACTTAATTATATATTAATTAAGAAATTCTTGCAAGCTATATGTTTAAAATTTTTCTTATTTTTTAAAAATAAATACCTTACTAAAAATGTAATTGAGGATAATTATCAAGAATTGTGAAATAACGGTTTCAATACTATTAACCTTGTCTATATTATTATTTACAAATTGCCCGATAATATTAGGAAACTGTGTCACAAAGAAAAATGTTAAAAACATGTCTAAAAGAAAAGTAGAAAGACGTGCTAGAGTAAATTTTACTAAACGGCTTGGCCAATTCTGCCTAACTTGCTTAAATACAAGTCTATCATTTGTAAAAAAGGCAAAGAGGATACCGATACTATTTGCTAGTCCAGTAGCAAGCAGTTCTTTATGGGTTAATTGATAAATGACTAATCGGGATAGAATGGAGACAAGAGTAGTTGCTACACCAAAAAAGAGATAGGCTAAGAGCTCATTCTCGAAGAGACTTTGAATGCGTTTTTTCATACTTTTAGTATAGCATAAAGCAAGTTATTGTGCTATACTAGTAAGGTTGATTGAATCAACCCTTGGTGCTTAGCTTCTTTCACCAAGCATATTACACGCGGGCAACCGCCAAAGGAGAAAAGATGAAAAAATTAACTATTCGTGATGTTGCAGATATTGCAATCGTTGCTGCTATCTATGTCGTTTTAACTGTCACACCACCCCTAAATGCCATTAGCTACGGTGCTTATCAGTTCCGTATTTCAGAAATGATGAATTTTATGGCTTTTTACAATCCAAAGTACATTATCGGAGTTACTATCGGTTGT
>DXLD01000119.1:0-4540 GCA_019414935.1 Streptococcus sp. | reverse complement strand
CCATCTTTAGTAATCACGAATTGGTGTTCATATTGACAAGATAAACCACCGTCAATGGTCTTATGCGCCCAACCGGTCTTCATATCTGTATCAATTTCCCAGTCACCTGTATTGATCATTGGTTCAATAGTCAATACCATTCCTTCACGGAGACGAAGCCCACGACCAGCAATACCATAGTTAGGAACCATTGGTTCTTCGTGCATGGTTGGACCAACACCATGACCAACCAAATCACGTACTACACCGTAACCACGACTTTCAGCGTATTCTTGAATAGCTGCACCAATATCACCGATACGATTTCCAACAACAGCTTGCTCGATTCCCTTGTACATGGCTTCTTTAGTTACATCCATCAAGTTTTTCACTTCTTCGGACGGTGTACCAACAGCATAAGCCCAACATGAGTCTGCCAGACCACCAGAATAGCTCTGAGTGTATTTTTTCATTTGCTCCACATTGTTGAAGTTTAGTTTTGAGACATTCAGGTCAGATTTGGCTATAGGACCTCCCAAAACCATATCAACTTTCAGTAAATCACCATCTTTCAAGATATAGTGACGAGGGAAGGCATGAGCCACTTCATCATTAAGAGAGCAACAGGTAGCATAAGGATAGTCCATCATAGCACCGTCAACTCCAATCTGAAGCGGAAGGAAATTTTCTTCCTTACAACGACGGCGGACATACTCTTCAACTTCCCACATATCTACGCCAGGCTTAATCAAATCACGTAAGCCGATATGAATACTTGCTAGAAAATCTCCAGCCTTGTCCATAGCTTCGATTTCACGAGCTGATTTTAATGTTATCATTTTTTCTCCTAGTTTCTAATTAATTTTAACGGTTACATTTGCTTTTGAAACAATCTGATGACCATGATAAATATCGTAGTCAATAATAGCTGACCGTCTAGTATGGTGGATAATGCGTGCTTGAATGCGCAGTATATCATCTATCTGAACAGCCTGCAAAAAGTAGATCAGCATCTGCTCGATGATGAGATTGCGCCCACTATTCACAACTAAATCTTGAGTCATGTGGGTCAAAATTTCTGCCAATACACCGTTAGCTAAAACACCGTTTTTCTCAAGCATAAAGGGTTCTACTGTAATCACTACTTCATCATGGTGATAAGAAAGTTTTTGACCAATCTGCTCAGAAAAAGTAGGTAGAGCAGAAACTTGGGAACGACTCATCTTCTCCATAACATCTCGTCTAGTTACAACGCCAAGCAAGGTTTGATTATTTCGAATAACTGGTACCATTTCAAAGTCTTCGGCAATCATCCGTTGACTCACATTGGCAATATTTGTCGATAATCCAACTAAAAATAGACTACGGGACATGACCTTATCAATTGTGGTACTTGGTGACTTATCACCAGCGTCTCTCATGGTTACAACGCCTACAACAACCTGATGTTGATTGATAACCGGAAAACGACTACTACGATTCTTGCGTACCAGGTCCAAATAATCTTTAACTGTGTCGGTTTCTCTAAGAAAACCATACTCATGACTTGGGCGATAAAGTTTCTCAACTGTCAAAATATCTGTTTTAATTTGAACATTTGACAAGGCTTTATTGATCATGGTCGCGACGGTGAATGTGTCATGCTTACTTCTCAGAACTGGAATACCTTTTTGATTGGCCAGTTTAATCACATCATCATGAACCTGAAATCCACCTGTAACCAGAACTGCATTTTCATTTTCCAGCGCTAATAATTGAATACGAGTCCGGTCGCCAACAATCAAAAGTCCCCCATCATGAAGGTAAGACAAAATATTTTGCTCAGTCATGGCACCGATTGAAAACTTACTAAATTCTCTCTCTAAACCTTCTTGACCAGCTAGAACCTCAGAAGAAGTCACTTCTGCAATTTCAGCAAAAGTTAATCTCTCTATAGCAACTTTTTGAGATTTAACACGGATAGTACCACTTCTTGGGCGAGTCTCTACAATTCCACGGTTTTCAGCTTCTTTAATGGCCCGATAAGCCGTTCCATCACTGACTCCCAGATGATTGGAAATGCTACGAACACTGACCCTTTTACCAACGGGTAATTCTTCCAAATAACTTAGAATTTCTTGGTGTTTACTCATTAATTTCTCCCTTTACAAAGCGAAACTCAAGATAATCCCGCATTTTTCTTGTGTAGCGATCACTTCCTTTAAACTGACGAATCAATCGAAATCCAGCCTTAAGAGCAACCCTTTGGCTAGCTTCATTTTCAAGGTGAGTAATGATGGCTAATTGTTTTAAGCCAAACTCCTCAAAAGAAAGCTGACATAGTTTTTTTACAACTTCTGTCATGAAGCCTTGAGACCAGGTATCTTTTCTCAAAAAATAGCCAAGCTCTGCTTCTTTTTTGATTTCATCTAACTTCTCAAATTTAATAGAACCAATCATTTGTTGATTTTTTTGGTCACAAATTGCCCACACTCCCAAAGGGGACTTCATAAAGTAATTCGCTAATGCATATTGACTTTCTTCCAGACTTGCCTGAGTTGGGAAAATAAATTGAAGATTTTCTGGATTTGAAGCTATCTCGTGGAAGTCCTGGCTATCACTAAAAAAGAAAGGACGCAAATACAAGCGATCCGTTTCAAAAAAAGAAAACATTGCTAATTTGGTCCAAATATTCATAAACACCTCTACGGTTTATTCTTCAACAAGTGTAATATCCGCTCCTAGATTACGTAATTTTTCAATAATATCTGAATAACCACGTAAGATGAACTCAATATTTGTAATTTCAGTTTTACCTTCAGCCATCAAACCAGCAATGACAAGTGCGGCCCCAGCTCTAAGGTCAGTAGCTTTTACATTTGCCCCACGTAAACTACGTCCACCGGTATATAAAATATGGTCGTTTGTAGTCGTAATATCCGCGTCCATCTTTGCTAGTTCAAAAACATGGTTTACACGTTTTTCATAAATGGTATCAATAATGGTACCACGCCCCTCCACTGTTAACAAGAGAGGAGTAATTGGTTGTTGCAAGTCAGTAGCAAAACCAGGATAAGGAGCTGTCTTAATATTGATTGCTTTCAAATTAGACTGTTCCTCGACAAAAATGCTGTCTTCAGATATAGTCATTCTCACTCCCATTTCCTCTAACTTAGCAATGAATCCTTCTAGGTGTTCGTAAAGAACATTATTTATACGAATCCCCTTACCCACTGCAGCAGCCAAGGAAATATATGTCCCTGCTTCAATACGGTCTGGAATTACCTGATGATGTGTTCCATGCAAGCTTTCAACTCCATCAATAATGATAATATTGGTTCCAGCACCACGGATATGGGCACCCATATTATTCAAGAGAGTAGCTACATCAATAATCTCAGGCTCACGGGCTGCATTTTCAATAATAGTACGACCATTTGCTTTAACCGCAGCAATCATCGTATTAATCGTTGCTCCTACACTAACCGTGTCCATGTAAATACTAGCACCATGGAGTCCTGTATCTTTAGCAGATAACTTCATGTTATCTCCCTCGTAGCTAACAGTAGCACCCATAGCTTCAAAAGCCTTAAGATGTAGGTCAATCGGACGAGGCCCAAGATCACATCCTCCAGGTAGGCCAACTGTGGCTTCACCAAAGTGGCCTAAAAGACTTCCATAAAAATAATAAGATGCACGAAGACTGTTGATTTTCCCATAAGGCATTGGAATATTTTGAACACCTCTTGGATCAATCTCCAATACATCGTCATAACGCTTAACGGTAGCACCCATTAACTCCATGATTTCGACAAGACTAGCAACATCAGAAATATCAGGTACACAATCTAAAGTCACAACATCATCTGCCAAAATAATAGCCGGAATTAAAGCTACAACACTATTTTTTGCGCCACTAATGGTAATCTCACCTTGCAGGGGCAATCCACCATTGATAACAATTTTTCTCATTTTAAATTTTTAATACTCTTTCAAAATTTCTAAAAAGGTCCTACGTTAAAGTATACCATAATTTCACCTTTTTTTCCATCATTTTCAATTATATAGGCTGAATCGTATTTGTATTAACTGACCCTTTTTAAAAAGTTTTGCCCCTTATTTGCTCTCTAAATACAAAAATAGCCCTTCGGATAAAATCCGAGGGGCTATAAACGTTGTTAAATCAACGATTATTTTTTAAGGTTGTAGAATGATTTCAATCCACGGTATTCAGCTACTTCACCAAGTTGGTCTTCGATGCGAAGCAATTGGTTGTATTTAGCGATACGGTCTGTACGTGAAAGTGAACCAGTCTTGATTTGTCCTGCGTTTGTTGCAACTGCGATGTCAGCGATTGTTGAATCTTCAGTTTCACCTGAACGGTGTGATACAACGGCAGTGTAACCAGCTTCTTTAGCCATTTCGATAGCGTCGAATGTTTCAGTAAGAGTACCGATTTGGTTAACTTTGATAAGGATTGAGTTAGCAGCACCTTCTTCGATACCTTTTTCAAGGTAAGAAGTGTTTGTTACGAAGAAGTCGTCACCAACCAATTGAACTTTACCACCAAGACGTTCAGTAA
>DXLD01000118.1:0-4678 GCA_019414935.1 Streptococcus sp. | reverse complement strand
GGGAAGATAAAATCGCTCCAGCTCTTAAAGATGGTAAAAACGTATTCGTAGGAGCTCACGGTAACTCAATCCGTGCCCTTGTAAAACACATCAAAGGTTTGTCAGATGACGAAATCATGGACGTGGAAATCCCTAACTTCCCACCATTGGTATTCGAATTCGACGAAAAATTGAACGTAGTTTCTGAATACTACCTTGGAAAATAAAAAATTGTAAGTCTAGAATTGATTTCTAGGCTTTTTATGTTAGTATGGTAGTATGATAAGGAATAAAAAACAAGATTATGTATTGGCCTACAAACAACCAGCGTCAACAACATATAAGGGCTGGGAAGAAGAGGCCTTACCGATAGGCAATGGTTCTTTAGGGGCAAAAGTATTTGGGCTTATAGGGGCTGAGCGGATTCAATTCAATGAAAAAAGTCTCTGGTCTGGTGGTCCACTTCCTGATAGTTCCGATTATCAGGGTGGAAATCTTCAGGATCAGTATGTTTTTTTAGCTGAGATTCGGCAGGCTTTGGAGAAGAGAGACTACAATACTGCTAAGGAACTGGCTGAACAGCACCTAGTCGGACCCAAAACGAGTCAATATGGGACCTATCTGTCCTTTGGGGATATTCACATTGAGTTTAGCAATCAAGGCAAGACTTTTTCTCAGGTGACGGATTACCAGAGACAGCTTAATATCAGCAAGGCGCTTGCGACAACTTCTTATGTCTATAAGGGGACGAGATTTGAACGTGAAGCTTTTGTGAGTTTTCCAGATGATCTCTTGGTTCAGCGCTTTACTAAGGAAGGGGCGGAAACTCTAAACTTTACCATGAAACTGTCGCTGACTCGTGATTTGGCTTCTGATGGAAAGTATGAGCAGGAAAAATCTGATTACAAGGAATGCCAGCTGGATATCTCCCCTTCTCATATCTTGATGAAGGGACGGGTTAAGGATAATGATCTGCGGTTTGCTAGTTATCTAGCTTGGGAAACGGATGGAGACATTAGAGTCTGGTCAGATAAGATTCAGATATCAGGAGCCAGTTATGCCAATCTCTTCTTGGCGGCTAAGACGGATTTTGCCCAAAATCCTGCTAGCAATTATCGCAAGAAAATTGATTTAGAGCAGCAAGTAAAGGACTTGGTAGAGATAGCTAAAGAAAAGGGCTATACTCGATTGAAATCAAGGCATATTGAGGACTACCAAGCCTTGTTCCAGCGTGTTCAATTGGATTTGGAAGCTGATGTTGACGCATCCACTACAGATGATTTGTTAAAAAATTATATGCCACAAGAGGGGCAGGCTTTGGAGGAGCTGTTCTTCCAGTATGGGCGGTATTTATTGATTAGTTCTTCTAGAGACTGTCCAGATGCTCTACCAGCTAACCTACAAGGGGTCTGGAATGCAGTCGATAATCCTCCTTGGAATTCGGACTATCACCTGAATATCAACCTTCAGATGAATTATTGGCCAGCCTATGTTACCAATCTCCTAGAGACGGCTTTTCCAGTCATCAACTATATCGATGATTTGCGTGTCTATGGTCGTCTAGCGGCTGCAAGGTATGCAGGAATCGTTTCTCAGGAAGGGGAGGAGAATGGTTGGTTGGTTCATACTCAAGCGACTCCCTTTGGTTGGACGGCACCTGGTTGGGATTACTATTGGGGGTGGTCACCAGCTGCCAATGCGTGGATGATGCAAACTGTTTATGAAGCCTATTCATTTTACAGGGACCAAGACTATCTCAGGGAGAAAATTTATCCCATGTTGAAGGAAACGGTTCGTTTTTGGAATGATTTTTTACATGAGGATCAGCAGGCGCAACGTTGGGTCTCTTCTCCGTCTTATTCTCCAGAACATGGGCCGATTTCGATTGGCAATACCTATGACCAATCTCTGATTTGGCAGTTATTTCATGATTTTATTCAAGTTGCTCAGGAATTGGGGCTGGATGAGGACTGGTTGACTGAAGTCAAGGAGAAGTTTGACCTGCTTAATCCTCTTCAAATCACTCAATCTGGTCGAATCAGGGAGTGGTATGAAGAGGAAGAACAGCATTTTCAAAATGAGAAAGTGGAGGCCCAGCATCGGCACGCTTCCCATCTAGTGGGACTCTATCCTGGCACTCTCTTTAGCAATATGGGGCAAGAGTATCTTGATGCGGCGCGTGCTAGCCTCAATGATCGTGGAGATGGGGGAACTGGCTGGTCCAAGGCTAATAAAATCAATCTATGGGCACGTCTAGGAGATGGCAATCGAGCCCATAAATTATTAGCAGAGCAGTTAAAGTCATCCACTTTGCCAAATCTTTGGTGTAGTCATCCTCCTTTTCAGATAGATGGTAATTTTGGTGCTACGAGTGGCATGGTAGAAATGTTGCTTCAGTCTCATACAGTTTATCTGGTGCCTCTAGCCGCCCTACCTGATTCATGGTCAAGAGGTTCCGTTTCAGGCTTAGTGGCACGTGGACATTTTGAAGTTAGCATGAGGTGGACGGATAAAAAACTCTTACAGTTGACCATTTTATCAAGAAGTGGAGGAGATTTGCGAGTCTCTTATCCAGGTATTGAGAAGAGTGTGATTAAAATGAATCAAGAAAAAATAAAAGCGAAATGCATGTGGAAAGATTGTATTTCGGTGGCAACAGCAGAAGGTGATCTTGTTCAATTTTATTTTTAAGAAGATGATAGAAGGCAGTAGTTTGAGACTGCCTTTTAATAAGGATTTGAGAATGTAAGCAGTTTCCAACCAGTTGAAAAAGCGTTATAATGGTAGTAGGAAGTAATTTGTTTGAGAGAGGGTGGGTCTGATGGCTTATATTGAAATGAAACACTGTTACAAGCGTTATCAGGTTGGGGACACGGAGATTGTGGCCAATCGTGATGTGAATTTTGAGATTGAAAAGGGTGAATTGGTTATCATTCTAGGTGCGTCAGGTGCTGGTAAGTCAACAGTTCTTAACCTTCTTGGGGGAATGGATACCAATGACGAGGGGGAAATCTGGATTGATGGTGCCAATATTGCAGATTATAGTTCCCACCAGAGGACCAATTATCGTAGAAATGATGTAGGCTTTGTTTTTCAGTTTTATAATCTAGTTTCCAATCTAACCGCTAAGGAAAATGTGGAGTTGGCTTCGGAAATCGTGACAGATGCCTTGGATCCTGAGCAGGTTCTGACAGATGTAGGTCTGGCTCATCGTCTCAATAACTTTCCAGCCCAGCTTTCTGGAGGGGAGCAACAGCGAGTCTCCATTGCACGCGCGGTAGCCAAAAATCCTAAAATCCTCCTTTGTGATGAACCGACTGGGGCCTTGGATTATCAAACGGGTAAGCAGGTTTTGAAAATCCTCCAAGACATGTCTCGTCAAAAGGGAGCGACGGTGATTATCGTGACCCATAATAGCGCACTAGCTCCTATTGCTGATCGCGTGATTCATATGCATGATGCCAGTGTCAAGGATGTGGTGATCAACCAGCATCCTCAGGATATCGACAGTTTGGAGTACTAGCATGATCAAGCGAAAAACCTATTGGAAGGACTTAATTCAGTCCTTCACAGGCTCCAAGGGGCGTTTTTTATCCATCTTAACCTTGATGATGTTGGGATCTCTAGCCTTAGTAGGTCTCAAAGTGACTAGCCCCAACATGGAGGCGACCGCCAATGACTATTTAACGACTGCTCAAACCTTGGATTTGGCAGTCATGTCTAACTATGGTTTGGATCAAGCAGATCAAGAAGAACTAGAACAGATAGAGGGCGCAGAGGTTGAGTTTGGCTATTTGACAGATGTGACTATGGAGAATGGGCAGGATGCTATTCGGCTGTACTCCAAACCAGAGCGAATTTCAACCTTTCAGCTAAGAGAGGGACGACTTCCTCAGTCAGACAAGGAAATCGCTTTGGCCAGTCATCTGCAGGGTCAATACAGTATAGGACAGGAGATTAGTTTTAAAGAAAAAGAAGAGGGTCATTCCTCTTTAAAAGACCATACTTATACCATTACTGGTTTTGTGGATTCGGCTGAAATCCTCTCCCAGCGAGATATGGGCTACGCAGGAAGTGGAAGTGGGACTCTGACAGCCTATGGGGTGATTTTACCTAGTCAGTTTGATCAGAAAGTCTACAATATCGCTCGCTTGAAATATCAAGATTTAGCAGGCTTAAATGCTTTTTCATCAGCTTATGAAGAAAAATCCAAGCAACATCAGGAAGACCTTGAACAAGCTCTATCAGATAATGGCAAGGTACGTCTGCAACTCTTGAGAAAAGAAGGCCAAGATTCTCTAGACAAAGGCCAAGAAACCCTTGATAAGGCTGAGACTAATCTGCAGGAAGGCAAGCGTCGTTTAGTAGCTGTTCAAGCTCGTTTACAGGCTCAGGAAAGTCAACTAGCCTTGCTTCCTCAAGCACAGAGAGAGCAGGCCAGTGCTCAACTTACCCAAGCCAAGCAGGAATTGAGCAAGGAAGAGGATAAACTAAAGCAGGCCGAACAAAATCTAGCCCAAGAAAAGGAAAAATTAGACAAACATCAGCAAGTCTTGGATGATTTGGCTGAGCCAAGGTATCAAGTCTATAATCGGCAAACCATGCCTGGCGGTCAAGGCTACCTCATGTATAGTAATGCTTCAGCCAGTATTCGGGCAGTGGGCAATATCTTTCCTGTAGTGCTTTATGCCGTAGCAGC
>DXLD01000117.1:2875-4744 GCA_019414935.1 Streptococcus sp. | reverse complement strand
AAAATTTCTTCTTGTAAACCGAACATCTCCGCTTCTTCTTCCGGAGTGTAGTGATCATAGCCGTTAATATGTAAAAAGCCGTGTACTGCCAAGAAGCCCATCTCACGCTCAAAGCTGTGACCGTATTCCTCAGCCTGCTCATGCGCTTTATCGATAGAGATGAACAATTCCCCAATATAGGCATCAAACTCAGACATCATCTCTGCCAATTCAGGATTTTCAAGCAAATCCTCTTCGTCAAAGGCAATTTCCAACTCTGGTTTATACTCAAGGCTGATGACATCTGTCGGACGGTCTGTGTCACGGTACTCCAGATTGAGTTCATGACTACGTTCATTAGTCACAAAGGTAACTGCCATCTCCTTGTCTTCTTTGCCTAATTTTTGGGCTGCAAATTCCAAAATTTCTTGGGTTTGTTGCAACATTTCTTTTGAAACTTGACCAGTTTCATCTACCATTTCAATATACATGTGCTTCTCGTTTCTCTTTACTTGGCTTTATTATACCACATTTCCATGATTTTATTCTACCTTTTTGATATAATACTATGGAATACAATCACAAGGAGAGAACGATGTCATTTGACGGATTTTTTTTACACCACATGGTTGAGGAATTGCGAAGAGAATTAGTGAATGGTCGCATTCAGAAAATCAATCAACCTTTTGAACAAGAGTTGGTCTTGCAAATCCGTAGCAATCGCCAAAGTCATCGCCTGCTCCTTTCTGCCCATCCTGTTTTTGGACGCATTCAGCTGACCCAAACGACTTTTGAAAATCCAGCCCAACCATCTACCTTTATTATGGTTTTGAGAAAATATTTGCAGGGTGCCCTGATTGAGTCGATTGAGCAAGTGGAAAATGACCGAATTGTGGAAATCACGGTTTCCAATAAAAACGAGATTGGCGACCATATTCAGGCTACCTTGATTATCGAAATAATGGGGAAACATAGTAATATTCTACTGGTCGATAAAAGCAGTCATAAAATCCTCGAAGTCATCAAACACGTTGGCTTTTCACAAAATAGTTACCGCACCTTGCTTCCTGGGTCAACCTATATCGCTCCGCCAAGTACGGAATCACTCAATCCTTTCACCATCAAGGATGAAAAACTCTTTGAAATCCTACAAACACAGGAAACGACAGCTAAAAATCTTCAAAGCCTCTTTCAAGGTCTGGGACGCGATACGGCAAATGAATTGGAAAACATTCTGGTTAGTGATAAACTATCTACTTTCCGAAACTTTTTCAATCAAGAAACCAAACCATGTTTGACTGAGACTTCCTTCAGCCCAGTTCCTTTTGCAAATCAGGTGGGAGAGCCTTTTGCCAGTCTTTCTGATTTGTTGGACACCTACTATAAGGATAAGGCTGAGCGCGACCGCGTCAAACAGCAAGCTAGTGAACTCATTCGCCGTGTTGAAAATGAACTTCAAAAAAATCGTCATAAGCTTAAAAAACAGGAAAAAGAGTTACTGGCGACAGACAATGCTGAAGAATTTCGTCAAAAAGGGGAATTGCTGACAACCTTCCTCCACCAAGTGCCTAACGACCAAGACCAGGTTATCCTAGACAACTACTACACCAACCAACCTATCACGATTGCGCTTGATAAGGCCTTGACTCCCAACCAGAATGCCCAACGCTATTTTAAACGGTATCAGAAACTCAAAGAAGCTGTCAAATACTTGACTGATTTGATTGAGGAAACCAAGGCAACCATTCTCTATCTGGAAAGTGTGGAGACCGTCCTCAACCAAGCTGGACTGGAAGAAATCGCTGAAATCCGTGAAGAATTGATTCAAACAGGTTTTATCCGCAGAAGACAACGGGAGAAAATCCAGAAACGCAAAAAACCAGAACAATA
>DXLD01000117.1:0-2775 GCA_019414935.1 Streptococcus sp. | reverse complement strand
ACTTACACAGGACAAAAGACCCTCCGTGTCACACCAGACCCAGAAAAAATCGCATCCATGAAAAAATCCTGATTTTACTTGAAATCAGGATTTTTAACTTATACTCACTCAAATCATATTCATACTCAATGAAAATCAAAGAGCAAACTAGGAAGCTAGTCGCAGGCTGCTCAAAGCACTACTTTTAGGTTGTAGATAAGACTGACAAAGTCAGCTCAAAACACTGTTTTGAGGTTGCAGATAGAACTGACAAAGTCAGTAACCATATATAATCCAAGGCGAGGCTGACGTGGTTTGAAGAGATTTTCGAAGAGTATCAATTATAGGACTAATCTTTGCCACCTAGCTTCTCGTTGATTTTCATCATCACACTAGCAATTTTTTCGCCCCAATAAGGGTCTGATGCATATTGCACATTCATACCTGACGCCTTGTTGCCAAGGAAAGTTCTGCCCCTATCGATATAATTTTCCTTAATCCACTTGGTTGCACCTAAAATTCCCTTATCCACATCATCAAATGTTTTAGCAGAAAGGTAAGGTGTCGTATCATAGGCTGTAATTCCAAAGAAATTATTCTTATCTTTGGCAATCTTGCTCCGTCCCCAGTCGCTTTCTAAGGCACTATGAGCAAGGAGGTAAAGGGCATTGATATGGTAATGTTCTTCGGCTTCCTTAAAGGTAGTTCCCTTATTTTCCAAGAGGCTGTTATCAATATTTAACAAACTAAATACCTTATCCAAATCTTCAGCACTATAGTTTGTAGCTTCTGTTAAATCTTTGAAAAGGAAGGGATTTTCAAGGTTAAAACCATCAAAATGCAGTCCATCTGCCGAATAATATTTCTTGCCTACTTCCATATCAGAAAGATGAGAAGCTACTGGAATGCTAGCATACTGGTTCACATAGTGATAAAAACGGTGTCCATCACTCTCATAATAAGGGATAAAATCCTTACTAGCATCTAGCGCTTGTAAATCTTCTGTTTTCATGTAGCCTGACAAACCAGAAATGGTAATAGCCAGGCGCTTGTCATCACTTTTTCTATCCTTATCTAGCCAGACAACACTACCTTGCGATATATAGGACAGCTTTTCACCATCTGCATTATAGACATTTGCTGTGACAGGCACTACTTGATAATAAGCAGCATTTTCGTTTGTTGCTTTTTCTACAAGCCACTTTCCATCGCTTCCTAGCTGATGACCATCAATAATCTCGTTTTTTGCCATGTAACCGCCAGATTTGAAGTAATACCAGGCTTGATTTTTAGAATCGTATACCCATTCTTTATCAGCCATTTTGCCATCAGATTTTAGATAAAACCATGACTCCTTATCCAAAATCCATTCATTAACTGCCATATAGCCACCGGATTTTAGATAATAATAGTGACCATTTTCGAAAATCCATTCTTTATCAGCATGATTTCCATTTTCTTTGATATAAAACCAAGATTGGTATTGTTTGTCAAAAAGCCAACCTTGCTGTACTTTAGCACCACTAGCACTCACATAAGCCTGTTCAATCCACTGACTTGTCAGTAAATAACCACCTGATTTGAAATAATAGTCCTTACCCTTGATTTGGAGCCATTCTTTCTCTGCGTGTTGTCCATCTGCTTTGATATAAAACCAAGCATCATATTGAGAATCATAGACCCAGTCTTCTATTACCTTGGCACCTGTAGCACCGACATAGGAAGCTCCTAGCCAAGCATTTCTTTTCATCTTTCCATCTTGGTCAAGATAATAGAGGACTCCCTTGTCTTCTATCCATTCTGACTTGGCCATATAGCCACCAGATTTGAGGTAAAAATAGTCATCACCTTGCTTTAGCCATTCATTTTCAGCATAGTTGGCATCTTCTTTTATATAAAACCAAGATTGATAGTGAGCATCAAAAACCCACTCATTAGCTGCTTGACTCCCATCTGCTTTCAGGTATTGTTTTCCTTGCCAAGTACCATCACTAGCCATTGCACTCTCTGGTCTGGCTAAGAAAAATAGCAGAGCTAAAAAAACAAATCTCAATTTCTTCATAAACTTTCTTCCTCTGTTCTTTCTATTTTATTGTATCAAAATTCTCTATAATCAACATTCCAAACTAATAAAAAATCAAGAACAGATTGATTGCAATTTACCTCAGAGACTCTTTTACTTCCTTGCGTAGATTTTCTAGACTGCTGATGCCATATTTATCCATAACCTTTGGTAAATTTTCGATGATATCAGGACAGGCATATGGATTGGTAAAGTTAGCTGTTCCAACTCCAATAGCAGATGCGCCAGCCAGATACATTTCTAGGGCAGCTTCAGCCGAATCCACTCCCCCCATTCCAATGATGGGCAGGTCTGTTGTTTGAGCAACTTGGCGGATGAGTTTGAGGGCTACTGGAAAGACTGCTGGACCAGACATTCCACCTGTTCCATTGGCCAAGATTGGTTTTCTGGTTTTGAGGTCAAAGCGCATTCCAACTAGAGTATTAATCATGGTCAAGCCACTTGCTCCTGCATCCTCTGCTGCCTTTGCGACAGTAACGATATCGGTCACACTAGGAGTTAGTTTGACATAAACTGGTACATCAGAGGCTTCCACAGCTGCTTTCACCACATCATAAGCCAGATCAGGGTCTTGACCAATCAAGAGTCCATGATTACAGTGATCTACGTTAGGGCAAGAAATATTGAGCTCGATAGCCTTTACATTAGCTGCCTTGGAAATACCACTAGAAACAACTGCATACTCTTGTTTTGAAAAACCAGCTACATTGGCG
>DXLD01000116.1:0-4850 GCA_019414935.1 Streptococcus sp. | reverse complement strand
ACTTTTGGCGCTGGTGTCGATGGAGTCTCTTCTTTCGGTGCCGGTGTCACTGGCTTCTCTTCTTTCGGCGCTGGTGTCGATGGAGTCTCTTCTTTCGGTGCCGGTGTCGCTGGCTTCTCTTCTTCCGGTGCTGGAGTCGCTGGCTTCTCTTCTTCCGGTGCTGGAGTCGCTGGCTCTTCAACTTTTGGCGCTGGTATCGATGGTTCTTCCGCTTTCGGCGCTGGTGTCGATGGCTCTTCAACTTTTGGCGCTGGTGTCGTTGGTTCCTCTGCTTTTGGCGCAACTGAGACTGAGGTTTCTGATTTCGGTGCTGATACTGCTGATGTTTCCACAACTACTGGTGTCGTTTGTTTAACAGTAGTAGTTTGTTTAACAGTAGTAGTTTGCTCTCCAGTTACAGTATCTGTCTTTGTTTCAACTTCATAACTTTGACGGCTACCAGAATTATCAATCGACACTTGCTGTCTTTTTACTTCTGTATTTCCATCTTTTAGAAAAGCTTCTTCGCTAAAATACAATTTATTATTAGCAAAAATCAAATCTCTATTTGCAATACGATTTATCTCAACCAAACTATCAACAGATAGCCCCGTTGCCCCACTAATAGCACTCAGTGTATCTCCCCACTTAATTGTGTAGTGTGATAAATTGTTTATATTTTGAATATCAGCTTTTACTTCTGCAACTGTTCTGGCTACCCAGACACCATCTTGTTCATTAGCTGATACAGTTGGAGCTAAAAAGCCCAGACCTAGTAGAATCACACCTGTCGCAACAATTGCACCAGTTCTCAATTTTCTAAAACCACGGAGGGACAAGCTTCCTCTAACATTTGTTTGTCTCATAATGTTTATTTTTCCTCACTATTCTATATTTTCCAAAGTATACCCTGCCTAGGTCTACTAGCCTATGTTTGCGATATGGATAGGCTTCTACAGATTTATCTATCTATTTTCAAGATAAGATTTCTATAGATTTTTATGCACAATTCCATATATAAGTTGTGAAACCCCTTTCTAATAAATTCCATAACTTTAGTATATCATATTTAAGTACTAAAGTACAAGGAAAGCAACTGAAAGCAATGATTTTCACCACTGCTTTCAGCTCTATTTTGTATTGTTAAATAGCCATTCTCTATCCACCATTCTTGAATAGAAAAACAAGATGCTTTCTCTATTTCCAGAATCATTTTTTCAAACTTATTCGCCATCCAGCAAGAGCTCTTTTGGTTGTTTTCTAAGGAGATTGCTTGAAGCAAGTGCCATAACGAGAACTACTAGAACCAATGCAAGAACAAAGACGATAATAAAGTCTGATGTCTGAATAGAAATGTCTAGACTCGACAAAGTCTTACTAAAGCCATCTACTTCTGCACCACCACCAAGGTTAGAGGCTTGAGCAGCCTTGCTAGCCTGCTTAGCAACACCAGAAGTTACATTGGCAAGAACAGTGTTTCCGATTGCACGTGCTGTGTAGTTGGCTAGGAAGTAAGCAGAAACAAGAGCAGGGATGGCAATCAAGATGGATTCGGTGATAAATTGCCCCAAGATACTTGCCTGCTTGAGACCGATAGAGAGGAGGATTCCCACCTCCTTGCGACGGGCGTTGATCCAAAGGCTGAGCAAGAGAGCAAGAAGAAGGACTGAGAAGCTCAAGCTACCCCAGAAGAGGAGATTGGCCATCTTGTACATACCAGAGATGGATTGCTCAAGAGCTGGGTAGTTAGAGGAGCTCTTAACGAGTGTGTAGCTCTTCCAGTTGATACCACTGATGCCATTCAACTCTTTCATAACATCATCCAAGTTTTTGTCCGCTGTCACAAAGAAGGTTGCGTCCCCATAAATAGCTGTGTCTTCTGTGTATCCATAAAGTTTTGCAGCAGTGTGAATGTCTGTGATAGCTGTATTTTCGTATAGTTCTTGTGAATAGGTTACTGCCGACTTATTGTGACCATCAAAGAGTCCCTTGATTGTCACTTCGACTGTTTCCTTGGCACCTTTTTCATTATCAGCATCGTAGATATTAGAGTCTAGTTTGACCTTATCCCCTACTTTCCAGCCGTGTTTGGCTGCCAAGTCCTTGTGCAGGAGGATCTTGTCCTTGTCGTCGTTGGTTAAATGCTCACCTTCGACCAGCTTATAAGAACCAGAGACAAACTTGTCTTCTTTAGAAGAGTCATTGACACCTGTAATCATCAAGCTACTTCCAAAATGTTTGGCACGGTCAGGTGTCAGATTTTTCTTGGTATCTGGCGTTTCAATAAGTTCATAGCCAGTCAAATCCCCGATAGCGTTGATGCGTTTAACATAAGACTCGATAGCCTTGTTTTCGGTGATTTTTTTGATATCTTCACCCTTGATATTCCCAGCACCACGTGGCGTACCTTGATTGACGCGACGATTGATTTGCATGGAGAAGCTATTGGTGATATTTTTAAAGGTCTCCTGAGAAGCCTTAGCAGTAGCTCCCTTGATCGACAAGCCGACCAAACTCAAGCTCGCCATGAGGAGAATAATCAGGAAGATGACAATCGATTTGAAAAACTTCCTTGTAACATAGGCAAATGCGTTGTGTAACATAGGTTTCCTTTCTAGATTTTGTTTTATAATCCTATCAAAACAAGCTTAAATTATTTACTAGTATTGCGAGTTTCAGTCAGTTTCTTATCCTTCAACTCAAGTGTAATATCTGACGCTTGTGCCACTTCTTTGCTGTGAGTTACGACGATGACACATTTACCTGTTTTCTGGGCAAGTGATTTGAGCAGTTCGACAATATCTCCAGCAGTTTTAGGGTCCAGATTTCCCGTTGGCTCATCCGCTAGAATAACTGGAGCTTCTGAGACCAAACTACGAGCAATGGCAACACGTTGTTGTTGACCCCCTGATAACTGGAGAACATTCCGCTTGATCTGACTTTCATCCAGACCAAGTTCAAGAAGTGTATCCTTGCTTGCCTTTTTGTTGACCAAGCGGATATTTTCCAGTGGAGAAAGATAATCTATCAAGTTATAATTTTGAAAGACCAGGGAAATATGGTGCATGCGATGGTAAGAATAGCCCTTCTTACGAATATCCTCTCCTTGAAAAAGGATAGAACCTTCAACAGGACTATCTAGACCAGCAAGTAGGGACAAGAGTGTGGATTTTCCTGCTCCTGACTCACCAATAATACTGTAAAATTTCCCGGGTTCAAAATTATAATTGATCTGATATAGGACTGCTTCAGCAGTGTTCTTATAACGGTAGGTAATGTCTTGTAATTGTAATAAAGTCATGATTTCTCCTTCTTAACTGATAGATGATAAAATTTCTTTCGGCGATTTTCTAAATAAGAATAGGAAACAAAGGGCTACAGATAAGCAACTAAGCAGAACTAGAAAAACATAGGATTCTGCAAAAGATAGGATGCTGGTTGATAGACTGCTTGCTTTGGCTAGTGTATCTTGTAAGCTTGCCTGATCTCCACTGGCTAAGACAGTTTGGAGTAGATAAGAGGTGATGGCGTTTCCTGCAACAAATGCTGGAAGCAAAGCACCGAGAGATACCAAAACTACCTCTAAACAGAACTGTAGGAAGATTGAACTCTTGCCTTTTCCAAGTGCCAGAAGAATCCCCACTTCGTAGACCCTTTCTCTCAACCAGAGAGACAAGACTAAAATTAAGGCCCCAGCTCCTGCTATCAACATCCCATAAAGGAAGATGGTGAGGAAGGTTTGGAAGGTTGCTACTGAGTCCTTGATTTGTTCAAAGGCCTTGTTTTCCTTCTCGACTTGGTAGCCTTGACTTTCTAAAGCCAAGTTTTCCACTTGCTTCATGAGCCCGTCCATTTCCTTAGGATTTTCTACATAGAAGCGAGCAGCACTGACTTGAGGTTCACTATTTCCTAAAAGGGTTTGGCTACTTTCATAGTCTGTAAAGACCTGGTTTTCACTGAAGTCGGAAGATAAGCCTGTGAATTTCTCTTGTTTTTTACCAGAGAAGATTCCGACGATTTCAAACTCGACAGTTTGTCCTTTACCAGCTTCAGACTGTCCAGCATCCAAGCGAAGCTTGTCATGAAGCGAAAGACTATTCTTCTTAGCCAACTCTTCGTGAATAAGAATTTTCTTGGAA
The DNA here is from genome assembly GCA_019414935.1 of Streptococcus sp. Classification (GTDB taxonomy): domain Bacteria; phylum Bacillota; class Bacilli; order Lactobacillales; family Streptococcaceae; genus Streptococcus. The sequence continues at coordinate 732 of DXLD01000116.1, read as the reverse complement.
TCCCCTTTTTGAAGGTGTCGCCCTTCTTTTAGATTGAAAGCCGAGCTGGTAAATGTGACATCCTTGGATGAATCCTCAAGAGCCGTTAAGCTGACCAAGTTCTTATCCGCAGCTGACAAATCATCACGCTCCACACTCTGCTCGCCACTCACTGCTTCCTTGTCTTTTAGTTTTGCGACCGTCTCGAGTTCAGGAGAAATATTTTCCAGTCCCTTAATCTTGCTTACAGATGCTATATCTGACAACTTGAAAGTCTGACCATTTTCTATCTTCTTAATAGAAAAAGATGTATTGAGTGATTTGTAAAGATTGGTTTCAACTGTTTTGTTGGACTTCATCAGAGTCAAACAGGCTGAAATTCCAGCCAATAGAACCAATAAAATCAGAAATAAAATAAAACTTCTCAGTCGTTTTCTGCTGACATAAGCCCAAGCTCTTTGGATTGGATTCATTTGTCACCTCCATATTTGTAAGACTCAATGAAAATCAAAGAGCAAACTAGGAAGCTAGCCGCAGGCTGTACTTGAGTACGGCAAGGTGAAGCTGACGTGGTTTGAATTTGATTTTCGAAGAGTATAAGACTATTATAAAATCCAAATATGAAATGTTTATGAAATACAAAAAAAGAGCAAAAATTTTTTGCTCTACTTGAATTAGATAAAAAAAGAGCTAGCTTAAGCTAACTCTTATCCTATGCGGAGAGAGGGACTTGAACCCTCACGACCTAAAGCG
>DXLD01000115.1:0-4929 GCA_019414935.1 Streptococcus sp. | reverse complement strand
ATTAGGATAGCTCTAGCGACTTTAGTCGCATAGAGATATGCTATGCACAGTTGCCTCAAGAAAACAATGCTTCTTGGTCCACCCTGTTAGACAAGCTTCAAAACCAAGGAATCCAACAGGTTTCTCTTGTAGTGACCGATGGCTTCAAGGGGCTTGAAGAGATTATCAATCAGGCTTACCCATTAGCTAAACAACAACGTTGCTTAATTCATATTAGTCGAAATCTAGCTAGTAAAGTGAAACGAGCAGATAGAGCGGTTATTCTGGGGCAATTTATAATGATTTATCGTGCTGAAAATTTAGAAATGGCAGGACAAGCTTTAGAGGACTTTCTCGCCGAATGGAAACCAAAGTATAGGAAAGTCATGGAAAGTCTGGAGAAGACGGATAATCTTTTAACTTTTTATCAGTTTCCCTACCAGATTTGGCACAGCATGTATTCGACAAACCTCATTGAGTCTCTTAACAAAGAAATCAAACATCAAACGAAAAAGAAGGTTCTTTTTCCTAATGAGGAGGCTCTGGAACGTTACTTAGTTACGTTGTTTGAAGATTATAATTTCAAGCAAAGTCAACGAATCCATAAAGGGTTTGGTCAATGTTCTGATACACTTGAAAGCTTATTTAATTAACACTCCGTAACTCTACTTAAGTGTTTACACATAATTATTGACAGTATCAAAAAATAAAGTATATTGTTTTCATCATAATATAATTAAATATCAGTATAGAGAATTTTATCTATATATCAGATATCAGCAATTGCTTTTGCTGTCATTTTTCGCTACAATAGTTACAAGGAGGAAATAAACATGTTAAAAGAAGTATTAAACGTCGCAAAAGTTGCGAAAAAATCATCTCTCTTCTTAGGAGGGGTAGCATTTGGGACGCTTGGCTTGAAAGTCTTAGCAAGTAAAGAAGCTAAGAAAGGCTATTCTAAGGCCTTGGCTAAAGCTTACAAATTGAAAGATGGACTGGATGCATCTGTTTCTGTTGTAAAACAACACGGTGATGATGTTTTACAAGACGCTAAATATTTATACGAACAGGAAAAGAAAGAAGAACAATTAGATAGCCTGACAGGTGAATAATATGTCTTTTAAAGTGCTACACAGAGGATATCAACATATCCGATTATCGTCCTCGTTTTCACTGACCTTGGATATTCAAGATTATCTTCGTTCCTTGGCTAAAGATGAAAAAGGGATCGACTCTATTCAGTTTTATATGGATCAGCAGCACTTTACTCTACGTATGAAAGAAGGCTTCTCTGTATTAGAAAATGCAGAGGCCTTTTTAAAAAAAATTGACAAGGGGAAAGTTTCGGACTTGATGACTCTTCCCATTCGTAGAGAAGAGAGTGCTTATTCAATTGTATCGGGTGCAGCGATTAAGCGTTTGCTGTTTCGAAGTTTTGTACCCTACCCTATTCGTTATATTTGGACTTGTTATCAGGCTTTGGGTTATGTCAAAGAAGCCTATCAAACTTTAGCGCGCAAGGAACTAACCATGGAGGTCTTGGACTGTTCGGCCATTTTGTTGTCCTTGTTTATGAACCAATCCAAGACAGCTAGCAACATCATGTTTATGCTTGATTTGGGTAATCATCTGGATCAGTGGTCTTTAAAAAAAACAGCAACAGATTTGGAACAAAGCCTTCTTGCTAAAGAAAGTGATGTTTTCTTAGTGCGGGGAGACATGGTCATCAGCATCAAGAGTTCTGATGTTCAAGTAGGTGATGTATTAGTTGTCTCCCAAGGTAATGAAATCTTGTTTGACGGCCAAGTGGTTTCAGGATTAGGCATGGTCAATGAGAGTTCCTTGACTGGAGAGAGCTTCCCTGTTGAAAAGAAAGAGGGAGATTCTGTATGTGCGAATACTGTTTTGGAAACAGGAGAGTTAAGAATTCGTGTGACTGATAATCAGATAAACAGTCGTATTTTGCAACTCATCAATCTGATGAAAAAATCTGAAGAGAGTAAGAAGACAAAACAACGTCATTTTATTAGGATGGCAGACAAGGTTGTAAAATATAACTTCTTAGGTGCTGGTTTGACTTATCTGTTAACAGGTTCGTTTTCAAAAGCCATTTCCTTTTTATTGGTGGATTTTTCATGTGCTCTAAAAATATCCACACCTGTAGCCTACCTTACGGCCATAAAGGAAGGTCTAAATCGAGAAATGGTTATTAAAGATGGTGATGTATTAGAAAAATATCTGGAAGTGGATACTTTCTTGTTTGATAAAACGGGTACCATCACGACGAGTTATCCTTTGGTTGAAAAGGTTCTTCCTTTCGGAGATTATACTGAGAAAGATATTTTAAGAATAAGTGCATGTTTGGAGGAACATATCTATCATCCTATTGCCAATGCAATTGTTAAACAAGCTGAAATTGAAGGCATTGAACACGAAGAAATGCATGGCAAGCTTCAGTATGTTGCAAGCAAAGGGATTAAATCGCAAATTGATGGTCAATCGGTTGTCATTGGAAATTATGTACTAATGCAAGACGAACAGGTAAGAATTAGTTCTGAGCAGCTGGCCTTGATTGAGCAATATAAGACTCATTACAATTTATTGTTTTTGGCTTATAAGAAAGAATTAATTGGGATGTTTTGTATCCACACTCCCTTGAGAAGCGAGGCGAAAGTTGCATTGAAAAAGCTAAAGCGCCAAGGGAAAAAACTGATTCTGGCAACTGGTGATACGTTGGCTAGAACAGAAGAGTTGGTTAAAGATCTGCCATTTGACAACGTTTATACTGATTTAAAACCAGATGGTAAGTTTCAGTTGGTTCAGGAATTACAGAAAGCTGGCCGAACTATTTTGATGGTTGGAGACGGGTTAAACGACTCTGCTGCCTTGACGCTTGCAGATATTGGGGTTGTGATGAATGAAAGTGCTGATATTTCTAAGCAGATGAGTGATATTTTATTATTAGATAATCGTTTAGATTTCTTCGAGGAATTGAATTCTTTATCTGAATCGTTGCAGAAATTAATTCAAAGAAATATTCAAGAAACAGTTGTAATAAATGGAAGTTTAATTGGATTTGGGTTGTTAAATTGGTTAAGCCCATCTAATCTTTCGATATTGCACAATCTGACTACTTTAAGAATCGTCCTTCGTAGTCTTTCTATTAAAAGTAGGTAAGAGACCGAGAAGCTGAGGTTATAAAAACTAAAAGGAGTTGTCTCATTTGAGAATAACGGCTCTTTGTCAACTGTAGTGGGTTGGTGGAAAATTATACCCTGGAGAGGACCAAATTGGTTCTCTCCTTTTAAATATTGAAAAAACCATTGGCAGTGGACATACTTTAAGACTATATATTTCTGAAACTAGTTTCACAATACAAATATTGACATGCAATTATTAATTGGTGGATTTTAAGTTGACATCTACAAAGGTTAATGTTAGAATACATTCAAAAATATATTTGAATGAGGTGTTTTATGATTCAAAATATTGTTACTTCAATAATCCTGTATTCTGGGACAGCCGTAGACTTACTTATTATCCTAATGTTATTTTTTGCCAAAAGAAAAAGCAGAAAAGACATCATTAACATCTATTTAGGACAATTTCTAGGCTCTGTTAGTCTAATATTGCTAAGTTTGCTTTTTGCATTTGTCTTAAATTATATTCCTAGTAAAGAGATTTTAGGTTTACTCGGTTTGATTCCAATTTTCCTAGGCCTCAAAGTTTTGCTTTTAGGAGATTCTGATGGAGAAGCTATTGCAAAAGATGGTTTGCGAAAAGACAATAAAAACCTGATTTTTCTAGTCGCTATGATTACTTTTGCAAGTTGTGGCGCTGACAATATTGGTGTCTTTGTCCCATATTTTACCACCTTAAATTTAGCGAATTTGATAGTGACTTTACTTACTTTTCTAGTCATGATTTATCTCTTGGTTTTTTCTGCCCAAAAATTAGCACAAGTCCCTTCTGTTGGAGAAACTTTGGAAAAATATAGCAGATGGTTTATTGCCGTTGTCTATTTAGGATTGGGGATGTATATCCTGATTGAAAACAACAGCTTTGACATGCTATGGGCTGTGTTAGGCTAGGAGAAAAAATTATGAAAAAAGATAGTATCTGTCAAGTGGATGTTATAAATCAACAAAATGTTACAACCGCAACGAACTACCTTGAAAAGGAAAAAGTCCAAAAATCACTTCGCATTTTATCAAAATTTACCGATAATAAACAGATAAATATCATCTTTTATCTCCTTGCTGTTGAAGAACTCTGTGTCTGTGATATAGCCTATTTACTAAATCTCAGTATGGCATCTGCCTCCCACCATCTTCGTAAACTAGCCAATCAAAACATCTTGGACACTAGAAGAGAGGGGAAAATTATATATTATTTTATAAAAGATGAGGAAATCAGAGATTTTTTTAATCAACTAGGATAACAACTATTTTTACTACTTTTCCATGATTATAGGGGATTATATATGAAATTTTTTGATGAAAATTTCCCATAAGAAATACCTACTCGTAGCAAATGTTTAAGAAAAAAGTATAATTTAAAGCAAAGCGACCTAGGTAATGCAGGTCAAGTTAGGCAAATTGAAAAGGGAGAAATTTGAAAGAATTTGTATCTTTTATTTTTTGTTTCATTTATGCCCTATGCTACTGGAATAGTTAGTAGTCATTTCATGAATCATACGGCACAGCTCTTTTATGGACTGATCGTTATTGTTTCAACGGTAGCAAACTGGTTTTTACATAAAGTAATTGATAAACCCAATATAGATCAGAAAGAATTACTTGAAGCTACCGCACAATATAGAAAGTTATTGATACCTGACCTAATAATTAAAGGAGTGGGATTGATTCTATCCTTAATTCTCTATCCTCCGATTATGATGTATAGTGTTTTAATTGCGGCATTTTACATCATAACTTTAAAAACACTATC